>CAZZUZ010000052.1:0-11528 GCA_964657315.1 Vulcanimicrobiota bacterium | reverse complement strand
CGCAACGCCTTGGGTGGCTATGGCGTGGGGGTCGGGGTTGGGGTTGGGGTTGTGGGGGGTGCTTCTTGGTCGAATTCTTTGTAGAAGGCGGCGGGGTTCATGGGGTGGCCTAGGAAGGCTTTGATCTCGGCGTCGGGCTCGATGGCGCGTGCGGGTTCGAGGATGTCCTTGCGGTAGCGGGCGCCGACAATCGGCGATTCGAGACCGCCGGCCTGGAACGCGGTGAACATGTCTTGAGCGTACACCTTGCTCCAGAGATAGCCGTAATAGCCGGCGTCGTACCCGCCCATGATGTGGGTGAAAGCGGCTTGCGGGTGGACTCCCGGCGCAAGCGCTAACGGATATTCCGTAGCGTCGACGTCGCGCCAGACCGCGGTCGTGTCGACGTGCGGTCCCGACGTGTGATAGCGCATATCGACCGTCGCGTAGACGAGCTGGCCTGTGGTTCCGTACGCATAGTTGACGTAGCGAGCGGCGCGAATCTTGGCGATCGCGTCGTCGGGTAGCGGTTCGCCCGTCGTAACGTTGCTCGAGAGTTCTTTGAGAATCGCCGGATCCCAGACCCAGTTTTCGAGCATCTGCGAGGGCGCTTCGACGAAATCGGAACGGAAGCCGGAAGAGAGCGTCTCGTACGGCGTCGTCGCAAGCATCGTCGCCATGTCGTGACCGAACTCGTGGAAAAACGTTTCGACGTCGTCGTGAGTCAACACGGCGGGTCTGCCGGGCGCGGGCTTTGGCCAATTGCCGATGATCGCGTCGAGCGGCGGCCGTTTGCGGCCATCGGGCAGTATGCGATTGGGAAGCAGCGGAAAACTCGCGAAGTGTTCGTACTTGCCCGGGCGCGGAAAGAGATCGAGGTAGAAATCGCCGATGTATCTGCCGGTCGCCTTGTCCGTCACGGCCCACTCGGTGACGTCGGGGCTCCATACGTTGGGATGCTCCCGCTTCTCATACGTTACGCCGAGCAGCTTCGAATAGATGTCGAACACCGCGCGCTCGACGTGCTCTACCGGGAAGTACTGCGAGATTGCATGCTCGTCGACCGCATATTGCGTTTTCTCGAGTTGGTTTTCGTAATAGCCGACGTCCCACGGATTCATGGTGGCGGTCGCCGTGCCCAGATCTTTTGCCTTGAGAGCGGCGAGTGTGGCGAGATCGTCTTTTGCGTGCGGTAACAATTTCTTGTCGAGCGCGTCGAGGAACGTCATCACTCGCTTCGGGTTTTGCGCCATTTTGTCGGCGAGCACGAATGCGGCCCAACTCGGATATCCGTAGATGTGCGCCAGGCGATCGCGCGCGGCGATCGTCGTCTCGAGGATCTTGACGTTGGCGGGATAGCCGCGGTTGTTGTAAGCCAGGTAATAGATCTTGCGTGCCGCCGGGTCGGACGCGTTGTGTTCGAAGGTCGCGGTCGTGCTCTCGTTGACGGGGACGTCGTAGCCGTCGCCGCTTTTGGCGAACGTCGCAATGAAATCGTCGGGCAGCCCCGCCGTCTGTGCCTGCGTCAGATGGATCTTCGTGGTGGCATTCGCGACGTTCGCGTTGAATTTCGTTTCGAGCTGCGTGATCTGGTTGTTTAGAGCGACGGCTTCTTTACGTTTGGCGGGATTCAAAGCAGCGCCCGAGCGCTTGAGCGCGACGACCCAGAGCGACGTCAGCTTCCGTTCGTCGAGAGTCTGCGCCGTATTGCTCGAGCGTGCTGCGTCGACGGCCTCGAAGAGCGCCGGATTGGCCTCGACCTCGTTCGTAAACGCGGCCTGATCGTTCTGACATGCGAAGGACGCATCGCGCGCCTTGGCATCGGTCGAAACGGCCGATTCGAGCGTCTCGACCATCGTTTCGTCGTTGAGGTCGGCGAACGCGTCCTCGAGCGGCTTCACGACGGAATCGAACGTAGTGAGACGGCGGCCGTTCAGGATCGCGTGGATCTTCGTTTTCGCGCGGCCGATCGCGGCCTTGCAATTCTTGTCGATCGTGGCGGCGTCGAGGCCGAAGACGAACGGCGGCGGTGCGGCCGCGGTCGGGAAGGGTTCGGCTGGGGCCGATGCGGCGGTCGCACTCAGCGGCGAGGTCAAACTCACGGCGAGCCATAGGGGGATGATGCGGGAGATCACGTTGCGAGGAGCATCCTTCTAGCGCGTTGTGATATAGTAGGTGGCGCCTGTCGAACGTTGGGCCTCATGCGGCCCCGACCTTTCGGCGTATGCGCGATTTAAGAGACCGGACCCGCGGAGGTTCGGCTGCCGCGGGGACGATATAGCAGACATCACGATGCCTCTGACCATTTTTGCCGGAGTCGCGCTTGGAATCGCCTCGGTCCTGTTGGCGATCTACCACGTCGCATTCGTCGGCCCGCGACTTCGGGCGATCGGGCGGACGCTCCGCGGCGAAGACGACGGCATCGATGTCGAATCTCTCGCCCGGCTGCGGTTTTCGCACGAGGCCTTCGAAAAGTCGACTTCCGCTCGGCTCGATGCCCTAGAAGGCGCCGTTCGCAACGAACTCCTCAAAGTCGGATTTTTGCGCTTCAACGCGTTCGCCGACGTCGGCTCGGACCTCTCGTATGCGATCGCTTTGCTCAACGAGCAAGGCGATGGCGTCGTCCTTACCAGCATCTATTCGCGCGAAGAGACGCGCACGTACGGCAAGGCGGTCCGGCGTTTCGTCACCGCCCAGGGATCGTCCAAAGAAGAACAGACCGCGATTTCGATGACGCGCCAGAACGTCGGCGTCGGAGCCGGATGAAAAGCGGCTATTTGATCAAAATCGTGCCGCCGTTCGGGTACCGCGTGTTCCGTGTCGAGTTTTCGCGCGCGCACATCGTCGCGATCGCGTTCGTACTCGTGGCGCTCCTGAGCGGCATCGGGGGGTACTACGTCTGGACGCTGCAGCACGCGGAAGGTCGCGAGGCCGAACTCCGCGCGCTGACCGAAAACCAGCATTCGCAACTGCGTTCGATCGACTCTCAAGCGGCCGTACTCGATGCCGAGCTGCATTCGCTTCAAAAGCAGAATGCGGAGATACGCAAGATGATCGGCGAACGCGGCGGCGCGGCGCCGGCCGTGCCGGCGAACGCGCGGCCCGCTCGGACGAGCCCGACCTCGATGCGTGCGACCGCCGATTTCGATTCGGTCGCCGAGCGCGTGGAACGGCTTCGCCGCGACTCGGTCCGCATGCGTGCCGACAGCGACGGCATCCGTACGAGCGCGCTGCGCGTCCTCAACATGGCGAGAATCGAAGACTTGGCACGCGCTCGCGTGCTGGCCTCGATTCCTTCGATCAACCCCGCGGGCGCGGGTGTCGGGATCCGCTCGACGTTCGGTTGGCGCATCAACCCGTGGCCCGAATTCCATCAGGGCGTCGACCTCGCAGCAGACTACGGTTGGAACGTACGTTCCGCGGCCGCGGGGACGGTCGTCGAAGCGCGCTACGACGGCGGCTATGGAAACAAAGTCGATATCGATCACGGCAACGGGTATCACACGTGGTATTGTCATCTCCAGCAGATCGACGTGCATCCGGGACAATACGTCACAAAAGCGCAGCACATCGCGCTCGCCGGGTCGACTGGCGAGTCGACCGGTCCGCACCTGCATTATCAGGTGATGCTCGATAACAAGCCCGTCGATCCGCAGCCGTATCTCAACGGCGTACCGGCGAACGTCCTCGCTAACCTGAAATAGGAAAACCGTATCGTGGATTCGCTGGCATGCTCGGCATGGCAAATCGTTTATTGGATTTTACTCGCGTTTCGGATCGCGATGCTGCTCTACGCGCTCGTGTCCTGGGTTCCGAGTCTGCAGGGCCGTTGGAGTGTTTACGTGGCGCGATTCGTCGAGCCGGTGCTCATGCCGATACGTCGAATCATCCCACCCGTGGGCGGCTTGGATCTCTCGTACATCGTGCTCGTGGCGTTGATTTCGTATCTGCTGCTGCCCGCAATCCGCAGCGCCGCGATCAATACTGCGGGCTGCTACATTCGTTGATATGTCAGTCGCACCGCTAGATGCCAAAGCCGGCAAACGTACGGCGAGCAACGTCCGCAATTTCTGCATCATCGCGCACATCGATCACGGAAAAACGACACTGTCGGACCGCCTGCTCGAAGTGACGCGCACGCTCGGCCACAAGCAGATGGAAGAGCAAGAACTCGACTCGATGGACCTCGAGCGCGAGCGCGGCATCACGATTAAGATGCATCCCGTCACGCTCGACTATCTCGCGGCGGACGGAAATCGTTACGAACTCAATTTCATCGACACCCCGGGTCACGTCGACTTCTCATCGGAAGTTTCGCGATCGCTCGCAGCCTGCGAGGGTGCGATTCTCGTTATCGACGCCGCGCAGGGTATCGAAGCGCAGACGCTTGCGAACTACCACCTCGCCCTCGAGCAGAACCTCACGATCATTCCGGTGATCAATAAAATCGATCTTCCCGCCGCCGATCCCGAGCGCGTGAAGAAGGAGATCGAAGAGCTGCTCGTCATCGAGGGCAGCGACGCAATTCTCGCGAGCGCCAAAGAAGGCATCGGCATTCGCGATATTCTCGAAGCCATCGTGCAGCGGGTTCCGCCTCCGTCGGGCAAAGACGATCACGTGCGCGGCCTCGTTTTCGACGCGCAATTCGACTCCTATCGCGGAGTCGTGAGCTACGTCCGCGTTGCGGACGGCACGTTGCGCGCGGGCACGCGATTCATGTCCATGAATCAGAAGAAGGTCTACGAAGCTACCGAAGTCGGCGTGTTCAAACCCGAGATGCAGAAGACGAAGCAGCTCGATCTCGGCAGCGTGGGCTACATCATCGCCAATATCAAGTCTCTGGGCGATATCGACGTCGGCGACACCATTACCGAAGCGGCCAATCCGGCACCGGAGCCCTTACCGGGCTATAAACCGATCGTGCCGATGGTGTATTGCGGCCTCTATCCAAACGAAGGCGTCGAGGTTTCCGAGCTGCGTGAGGCGCTCGAAAAATTATCGCTTAACGATTCGGCGCTGCATTTCGAACCCGAAAGTTCGATCGCGCTCGGCTTCGGATTTCGCTGCGGCTTGCTCGGCCTCTTACACATGGAGATCGTACAGGAGCGACTCGAACGTAACTACTCGCTCGATCTCATCGCGACGTCGCCGTCGGTCGTCTTCCGCGTAACGCTCAGCACCGGCGTCGTCGAAAATATCGACAATCCGGCAAAGCTGCCGCCCCGTGACAAAATCGCCCTGATGGAAGAGCCCTTCGTCAAAGCGACCGTTATCACGCCGCCCGAGTATGTCGGCGCTATCATGGAGTTGACGCAGAATCGGCGCGGCTCGCTCTCCAACATGGAGTATCTCGTCGACGGCCGCGTGATTCTGACGTACGAGATGCCGCTCATCGAAGTCATCATCGATTATTTCGATCGCCTCAAATCGAGCACCAAGGGCTACGCATCGCTCGACTATGAAGTAATCGGTTATCGCGAAGGCGACCTGGTAAAACTCGAAATTTTGCTCAACGGCGAAGCCGTCGACGCGCTCTCGTCGATCGTCGCCCGTGACAAAGCCACGACGCGCGGCCGCGGCTTGACCGAAAAACTCAAAGAGCTCATCCCGCGCCAAATGTTCGACGTTCCGATACAAGCGACGATCGGCGGCAAGGTCATCGCCCGCGAAACGGTCAGTGCGTTGCGCAAGAACGTGCTCGCGAAATGCTACGGTGGCGACATCAGCCGTAAGCGCAAACTCCTGGAGAAGCAGAAGGCGGGTAAAGAACGCATGAAACGCGTCGGCCGCGTCGACTTGCCGCAGGAGGCGTTCATGGCGGTCCTTCGTCTCGACGAGGACTGACGCCGTGCGCTCGAGCGTGCTCGCATGCGCGCTCGCCGCGTCGATCGCCGCCTGCTCGCGGCCAAACGAGGACGACGGTGCGCTTTCGTTCGGGCGAATTTCCGTTGGCGAGCTGCAAACGGCGGTAATTGCGGATTTCGGCACGGGCCTACGCGCGAGACGCCGCGATCTCGGCGGTATTTTGCGCGACGTTCGCGTTTATCGCAGCGGCCCGGCCGTACTCGGCGTCGCTCTGGATTCGAACAGAGTCGTCGGCCTCGTCGCGTTCGAGCGGCTTCCTCCGCAACGCATCGCTCGCGAATTCGAGGGCACATCCAAAGGCGATGCCATGCCGTCGAAAGTTTCGATCGCGCGCTTGCGTTGGCTCGGATCGCCCCTGTTTTCGGAGGCCTTACCCGAAACGCCGCCGGGTTGGCAGGTGCCGACCGACTTCACAGTCGCCGCGAGCGACAAGCAGTTTCTCGTCGTACGGGACGGTCACGCCGTTTCAAAAACCGCATCTCGCGATGGCGGCTGGATCGTAGAGCTTCGGTAATGAAAGGAGCGGGCCGCACGTGCGACCCGCTCCTCTCGCATCACGAGACGCGAAGTTACATCGTGTTTTTTGCGTTCGAGCCCTTATTGTATGCCTGACACCAGCCCTTGGGGCTGATCGGGCCGGCGACGATCGTGCAGCCGCCTTTGGCGCCCTTCTTCTTGGGGTTGATGAACGAGGCGAAGTTGTCGCACTCGGCCGCACCCATCGGCTTGTCTTGGTATTTCAGTGCGGCTTTGGGCGACGTGCCCATCTTCGTCGCAGCGTCCGATTCGGCAATCATTGCGGCGAACGCGCCGATGGCGATCGGAGCCATACCGAGTCGAGCGAGCATTTGCGAGCGGGTGACGTTTCCGGAATCCATTAGAGAGAACCTCATCGTAAAAAAAGAGAGCGGGATGAACCGAAGTTGTAACGCGGCGTTACCCCAATTAGTCACCGACTCATGCGAATTAGGGATACCTAATTTCTAATTCGGTATGCCTAACGAGTCGCGAGTGCACGCCTAAATCCAGGCTGCGTCGCTATCGCCGTAAACGTTGCCGTAGAGATCGCTCGATGAAGGAAGCGCTTCGGCTTCGACCGCGTCGGTTGTCTCGTTGACCAGTGCGGTCGTGTCGGCCTGAAGCTTAATGACTTGATCTTCCGTCATCAATCCCGTCTCGACGAGGCGTCGTTCGAACCTCGGCAGCGGATCGTGCGCGCGTTGCGCCTCGACCTCTTCACGCGTTCGATACGTGCGGTCGTCATCGTCCGTGGTGTGTGAGAGAAAGCGATAACATTTTGCTTCGACGATCGTCGGCCCACCGCCCGACGCCGCCCGCTCGCGGGCGTTTGCAACGGCTTCGAAGACGGCAAAAGGATCGAAGCCGTCGACGATGCTCGACGCCATTCCGTAGCCGACGGCTCTGGCCGCGACGTCCGAATTCGCCATCTGCTTGTCCTGCGGTGTCGAGATCGCCCAACGGTTATTTTCGCAGATGAAGACGACCGGCAACGTATGAATGGCGGCGAAGTTCATCGCTTCGTGCCACTCGCCTTCGCTCGTCGCTCCTTCTCCGAACTGACAGAACACCGCGCGGTTGCGCTCGTTGCGCAGCTCGAGCACGTAGGCTGCGCCGACGGCGTGCGTGCACTGCGCGGCGATGATCGAGCTAATCGAAGCGATCCCGAATTCCCGCCCGGTGATGTGGTTGATGATCGAGCGCCCCTTCGACCGATCGGTCACGCGTGCGAATTGGGAGCGGAACAAATCCGCTAGCGGAAAACCGCATGCAAGGATCAGTCCGGTATTACGATAGTAAGGGTATAAAAGATCTTTCCCGCGGACGAAGGCCATGCCGGTACCGGCTTGCACGGCTTCGTGCCCTTCGCTTCCCATTGCGATCGGAATCTTGCCTTGTCGATTGAGCTGAAAGCCGCGCGTGTCCACCGCCCGCTGCAGGAGCATGCTTCTCAGCAACGTCTCCGCTCGCGAGCGGTCGAGCGAATGCGCCACGGCCGTTTCCGTCAATTCCGCCATGTCCGGTGCTTGGAGAGCGTCGTAGTTCTCCCTCGTCGAGGGAGGATTTCTCTGCTCTTTACATCCGATGCGTGCAGGAGTATACTCTTCAAACATCTTTAGACGAACGTACCGGACATATCGAGGGGGCGAGTGACTTCGCAAGATCCGCCGGGCCAGTTCGCCGGAGCGTGCGAACGCGCTTAGCGCGCATCGAAGAGATTTCGCAGCATCGCGTCGTCCGTCCGATCGTATGAGAAGTGTTTCGCAAGTGTGGAGCACTTTTTTGCATCGACTGCTGCGCGACGCGCAACGGTATGCACAATGCGAGGAACCTCGAATTCGCCGCATGTCTAATGCCGTTCGTTGAGGTTCGGGTGTACGCTAACGCATCGTTACTTCGCACCTTTAGGAGATGTCGTTGTTTCTCGCCGACGCTAATCCGTATGTTCCGGCGCCGAGTTTCGTAGATTCGGGCGATACGGCGTGGCAGCTCACCGCTGCGACCCTTGTCGGATTGATGAGCTTACCGGGTCTAGCCATTCTCTATGGTGGCCTCGTGAAGAAGAAGTGGGCGCTCAACTCCGCCGTGATGTGCTTCTACGCGTTTGCCGCGGTGCTCGTCGTATGGATGTTCTGGGGCTATAACATGGCTTTCGGTACGCCGGTAAACGGCGCGCTCGCAGGCTATTTCGCAGTTCCTCATCCGGCTTTGGGGGCCGATTCGGAACTCTCGCAAGCGACTATACCGGCGGCTGCCAGCGCCTTGCCACCCTTGAAATTCGCGGGCTCCGCGATGATCTATTTTCAATTCGTCTTTGCGGCGATTACGCCGCTGCTCATTGCTGGCTCCGTCCTCGGCCGCATGAACTTCAAAGCGTGGATGATCTTCGTTCCCGTTTGGAGCACGATCGTGTATTCGATCGGTGCGTACTGGATATGGGGCGGAGGCTGGCTCTCGGCGCTCGGTGCCGTCGACTACTCCGGCGGTTACGTCATCCACCTCGCGGCTGGCGTGTCCGGCTTCGTAGCGGCAGCCGTTGTCGGTCCGCGGCTCGTAGAAGACCGCAAAGATTTCGAACCAAACAATTTGATCATGGCGTTCGCGGGCGCGGGCATATTGTGGCTCGGGTGGAACGGCTTCAACGGCGGCGACCCGTATTTCGCTAACGCCGACGCCGCGGCCGCAGTGCTCAACACAAACATCGCTACGGGCTTTGCGATGCTTCTTTGGCTCGGCCTGGATTACGCAACGACGAAGAAAGCCAATGCCGTATCGATGATCAACGGCATGATCACGGGGCTCGTCGGAATCACTCCGGCGGCCGGTTATGTCGACGGCTACGGCGCGATTGCAATCGGTATCGTATGTGGCGGCGTCGCTTGGGTTTCACTCAATATCGTCGGCAATATGCCGTTCATGAAGAAAGTGGACGACACGTTCGGAGTGATTCATACTCACGGTGTCGCCGGGCTTTTCGGCGGCCTCATGGTCGGGATCGTCGGCAATCCTAAGATGATCGAGTACGTCTCGACCGTCACGACCGGCAAGAATCCCGTAAGCGACGTTTCCGTCGGCGGCTTAGCGTACGGAGCGGGTTTCACGCAGCTCGGTCATCAGGCGATTGCGGCCTTGGTGATCATCGTCTTCGATGCGATCATGACGTTCGTCGTCCTCAAACTCATCTCTCTGATCGTTCCGCTACGTGCGAGTGAGATCGACATGGAGGGTGGAGATCTCGCAATCCACGGTGTCGACCCCATGCCCCTAACGTTCCCAACGGGGAAGGCGGCCGCGCCCGCGTCCTGATTTCGAGTCGTCGTGGGACGGCGGAGAAGCACGTCGCTCGGCGACGTGCTTCTTCGTATTTAACGAGTCACGTCTTCGAGCTCTCGGCCTTTGCTTTCGCTCACGAAACGCAAAACGAAGATAAACGAAAGTGCTGCGAATACGGCGTACAGCCCATAAGCGAGCCCCAGTCCTACGTTTTTCAAAACCGGAAATGAGGTCGAAACAACCCAATTCGCAATCCACTGCGCGCACGCCGCGATCGAGAGCGCGGCCGCGCGGATGTGATTGGGAAATTTCTCGCCTAGCAGAACCCATACGACCGGCCCCCAAGACATGCCGAAGGCAAAGACGTAGACGTTCGCTGCGATCAGCGCGATCGGTCCGGCTATTCCGGTTAGATGCGGCGAGCCGCTTCCGACTTCGATCGTCGCGCCGGCAAAGTCGATAGCGAGCACGGCCAGCGTCAGGGCCATTGCGGCAGATCCCACGAGAAGCAGCGGTTTGCGACCCCACCGGTCCACGAGCACGATCGCGATGAGCGTGGTAACGACGTTGACGATGCTGGTTAGCACGGTTATGATGAGAGAATCCGACTCGGAAAACCCAACCGCTTCCCACAGCACGCTCGAATAGTAAAAAATGACGTTAATCCCGACGAACTGCTGGAAGACGGACAAGCCTATACCGACCCACACGATCGGCAAGAGGCCTAAGGCATTTCCACCCAAATCTCTCCAAGTCGCGACGTGAGTCCCCGATACCGATTTACGGATTTGGTCGACCTTCGCGTCGAGCTGCTCGGAACCGTAAAGGCTTCGCAAGATTTCTTTCGCTTCTTCGACGCGGCCCTTCGCGAGCAAATGCCGTGGAGACTCGGGAATGTTGAAGGAGAGAACGCCATAGGCGAGAGCGGGTACGATCATCGCGATGAACATCCACCGCCAAGCGGCGAACCCTCCAACCGCATTCTCCGACCCTCCGGCTGCCGAGGCGACGGCATAATCGATCAAGAGCGAGAGAAAGATACCGGAAACGATCGCGAGTTGCTGGAGCGAACCGAGCCGGCCGCGACTGTGAGCGGGAGAGATTTCGGCAATATAAGCCGGAGCTATGACGGACGCCATGCCTACACCGATACCGCCCACGATACGAAATGCTGCTAACATCTCTAGCGACGTCGAACAGCCCGAGCCCAGTGCGCTTATCGCAAAGAGTATCGCCGCGGCCCGCATGGCCGCGAGCCTGCCGTATCGGTCGGCTAAGCGCCCCGTCGCAAGCGCACCGGCCGCCGCTCCGATCAGCGCCGAAGAAACGGTCAGGCCAAGTCCGCTCGCACCGGCCGAAAACTGCGCTCCAATGGCTTTTACGGCACCGTTGATGACAGCGCTGTCGTACCCGAAAAGAAACCCGCCGAGCGCTGCGACTGCCGATAGAAAAACGGCCGAACCGTGTGGAATGTTTTCATTGCGATCGTACGCTTTCGACCCGTCCATCCTCGCATATATGGGACCTTTACGGCTTTCTCAAACGAAGCGGCGGACAATGAATAGAACCGCTATCGACGAATCCGTTGCCCTCGTGAATCAAGAGAGCGAAGCGGACCGACTCGCCAAAGCCGTCGCCGATAAGATGTTTGCCAACGATCGCGCCTCGCGGACCGCCGGAATCGAGTTACTCGAAGTTCGTGAGGGCTATGCACGCCTGACGTTCGTGATCCGCGAAGACATGTTAAGCGGGCACGGGTTAGCGCACGGGGGATACATTTTTCTGCTCGCGGATGCGGCCTTCGCCTATGCTTGTAATTCGAGGGATCGCTCGACGATCGCACTGCAATGCTCGATTTCCTTTTCCGCACCCGGTAGGCTCGGATCGCGTTT
>CAZZUZ010000051.1:0-11637 GCA_964657315.1 Vulcanimicrobiota bacterium | reverse complement strand
AACCAACGACCCGCTGATTAACAGTCAGCTGCTCTACCAACTGAGCTATTCGGGATCGGCCAACGTCGGGCGGTTCGAAGCCTACCTGCCGCTTTCCTCGGCACGATCGGCCTCGTCGCGACGCTCGACGTCTTCGAGGGCTTCTTCTCGCGATTCGTCGGGCACGTCCGGTCGAGCGACGACGTCGAGCTCTTCGTTGCGAGCCAGCGTTTCCGCATCGGTCTGCGTGAGCGCGGCGTCGAGGGGGCGAGCGTTCATCGGGCATTCTCCTATCTTCGAGAGCGGCTCTCGACTCCGTGCCCGCTTATGCAAAAGAAAAAACGAGGTGCCGCTCCTCGCGCGGCGCAATCGCTTCCCATGAGCGAGCCCACCGACGGCATCCACTTCCGTGCTTGCAACCTCTGTGAAGCCATCTGCGGCCTGCAGATTACCATCAAAGACGGCCGCGTGAGCGACATCCGCGGCGATGCCGAAGATCCGCTCTCGCGCGGCGCCATCTGTCCCAAGGGCACCGCGCTCGTCGACCTCTACGAAGATCCCGATCGCCTCAAGCGGCCGCTCATTCGCGAAAACGGCGTGCACCGCGAGGCGACGTGGGACGAAGCGTTCGCGTATGCGGCTACCGGTCTCAAAGGCGTCATCGAGCGGCACGGCGACGACGCGGTCGCGGTCTACCTCGGCAACCCCGCCGTCCACAACAGCGGCACGACGCTCTCCATGGGCGGCTTCACCAAAGCGCTCAAGACCCGCAATCGCTTCAGCGCGACGAGCGTCGACCAGCTGCCGCACCATCTCGCCGCAGCCACGATGTTCGGACACCCGCTGCTCATTCCGATTCCCGATGTCGACCGCACGGACTACTTTTTGGTGATGGGTGCGAACCCGCTCGTCTCCAACGGCAGCATCATGACGGCGCCCGGCATGCGCGGCCGCCTCAAGGCGATCCGCGCACGCGGTGGGCGCGTCGTCGTCATCGATCCGCGTCGCACGGAAACCGCCGAGGCCGCGGACGAGCACCACTTCATCCGGCCCGGCACCGATGCTGCGTTTTTGCTAGCATTGATCGCGACGATCTTCGAGGATGGAAACGCGACGCTCGGGCGCTGCGCGGAATTTACCGACGGGTTCGAGACGCTGCGCGATGCGGCGGCACCGTTTACCGCAGAACGCGTCGCCCCGCACGTCGGAATTCCGGCCGAAACGATCCGGCGCATCGCGCGCGACTTCGCGAAGGCAGAACGCGCGGTCGCCTACGGCCGCGTCGGGCTCTCGACGCAGTCGTTCGGATTACTCTGTCAATGGCTCGTCAACGCGCTCAACGCCGTCACCGCGAACCTCGACGAAGTCGGCGGCGCGATGTGGCCGCTGCCCGCCGTGAACCTGACGCTCGGCGCGAAGCCCGGAACCGTCTACGCCGGACGCTACCGCTCTCGCGTGCGCGACCTGCCGGAATACGAGGGTGAGTTTCCGGTCGCGACGATGGCCGACGAGATGCTGACGCCGGGGCCGGGCCAAGTGCGAGCGTTCGTGTCGATTGCCGGCAATCCGGTGCTCTCGACGCCCGGCGGCGCGCGGCTCGACGGCGCGCTCGCGGACATGGAGTTCGTCGTCTGCGTCGATCCCTATCTCAACGAAACGACGCGCCACGCCGACGTGATCTTGCCGCCGGCGATCGGGCTCGAAACGGAAAACTACGACGTCATCTTCCACCACTTCGCCGTGCGAAATACCGCACGGTACAGCGACGCGCTCTTCCCCATCGAAAGCGATCGCCGCTACGACTACCAGATCTTCGACGGTTTGCGCATGGCGCTCGTCGGCAAGCCCAGCATCGATCCGCGGGAGCGTTTGGACATGGCGCTAGCCGCCGGCTCGCGCAAGACGAGCATCGCGGAACTTCGCAAACACCCGCACGGCGTCGATTACGGACCGCTCGAACGTGCCTTCCCGCAGCGACTGCTCACGGGCGACGGCCGCATCCAACTCGCGCCGCAGACGTACGTTGCCGACATCGCACGGCTCGAATGCGACCTGCAGAACGAGCCGCCCGCGTTCGTGCTCGTCGGGCGCCGGCAGCTGCGCGGCAACAACTCGTGGATGCACAACGCGCCGCGTCTGATGCGCGGGCCGCAGCGCTGTACGCTCGTCGTCCATCCGCAGGACGCGCTACGGCACGGCATCGCCGCGGGCGACGACGTCGAGGTGCGCACGCGCGCGGGCGCGATCGTCGTGCCGGCCGAAATCTCCGACGAGGTAATGCCGGGCGTCGTCAGCTTGCCGCACGGATTCGGCCACGACAAGCTCGGCGCGCGCCTGAGCCTCGCGAGCGCGCGGCCGGGCGCGAGCCTCAACGACATCACCGATACGCAGCGTCTCGACGAACTCTCGGGCAACGCCGCGCTGAGCGGCATCGGCGTCGAACTGCGCGTCCTGGCATCCGCCCGCTAACACGATTTTGCCAACGGGCATTCTCGCGCTGGATCAGGGCACGAGCGGTTCGCGCGCGATCGTCATCGATCGCGAAGGTCGCGTGCTCGGGGCGGCCGCGCAAGACTTTCCGCAGCACTTTCCACAGCCGGGCTACGTCGAACACGATCCTTACGACATCCTCAACTCGCAGATGCGTGCGGCTCGCGAAGCGATCGTCGCGGCGGGCCTCGTGCCCTCGGACATCGCCGCCGTCGGCATTACGAACCAGCGCGAGACGACGATCTTGTGGGACCGCACGACGGGGAAGCCCGTCGCGAACGCGATCGTATGGCAAGACCGTCGCACCGCCGATCGCTGCGAAGCGCTGCGCGCGAACGGCATCGACGATCTCGTTCGCGATCGCACGGGCCTCGTGCTCGATCCGTATTTTTCGGCGACGAAGATCGGCTGGCTGCTCGACGACGTGCCGGGATTACGCGCGCGGGCCGAACGTGGTGAGATCGCGTTCGGTACCGTGGATTCGTGGCTCGTCTGGCATCTCACCGGTGGCAAACGTCACGTCACGGACGTCACCAACGCCGCGCGCACGATGCTCTTCGACATCCACACGCTACGTTACGACGACGAACTGCTCGCCGCGTTCGACGTGCCGCTCGCGCTGATGCCCGAGGTGCTGCCGTGCGTTGCGGATTTCGGCACGGCGCTCGCGGACGCGCTCGGCGCCGCGATCCCGATTACTGGCGTCGCGGGCGATCAGCACGCGGCGCTCTTCGGGCAGTCCTGCACGGCGGCCGGCGACGCGAAATGCACGTACGGCACGGGTTCGTTCGTCATGCTCAATACCGGCGCGCGCCGCGTGCGCAGCGACCTCGGCATCATCGCGACGATCGGCTATGCGCTCGGGCCCGGCGACGTCTCGTACGCGCTCGAAGGGTCGATCTTCTCGGCCGGCGCGACCGTGCAGTGGCTGCGCGACGGCCTCGGTATCATCGCGAGCGCGGGCGAACTCGAAGCGCTCGCGCGCAGCGTGCCCGACAGCGACGACGTCTTTCTCGTTCCGGCGTTCAGTGGTCTGGGCGCCCCGTACTGGGACCCGTTCGCGCGCGCCGCGCTCGTCGGCATGACGCGCGGCACGACCAAAGCGCACGTCGCGCGCGCCGCGCTCGATTCGATGGCGCTGCAGACCGCGGACGTTGTCGCGGCGATGCAAGATGCCGCGGGACTCTCGCTCGATCGCATCGTCGTCGACGGCGGCGTCGCGGTCAACGATTTCGCGATGCAGCTACAGGCCGATCATCTCGGGTGTACCGTGGCGCGTCCGGAGAACGTCGAAGCGACCGCGCTCGGCGCGGGCTTCTTCGCGGGACTCGGCTGCGGCCTTTGGAGCGACGTGCGCGCGCTGCCGGTCACGCGCGCGCTGCCGCGGCTCTTCCATCCCGCGCTCGCCGCACGATCGCGCGAACGCATCCGCAACCGCTGGCATCTCGCCGTGGAACGCAGCCGGAACTGGGCGCTGCCCTGAGTTACTTCGCGGCGGCCTCGAGCTTCGCGAGGTCGATCGCTTGGAAGGCTTTTTCGGATTCGCTCATGTCGACGCCCGAGCCATTGACGGTCACGAAGAAGCGATCGCCGACGATGCCGACGATTTCCGATTGCTTGCCGGAATTCGTCCATTTTTCGTGGACCTTGACGTCGCCGAGCGTCGCGCCTTTCTCGTAGCCGTTGTCGTCCTCGCTCTCGATGCCCATCGCCATGCTCATGATGCCGGTGAGCCCCGACATGTTCGCGGCGTCGGTGAGGCTGATCGAAATCGAGTTCGAGCCCGAGCCGTAACTCGCCGTAGCCGTCGTGCCGCTGATGCCCGCGTAGGCGCCGCTGCTGCTCTCGGCGTTCGTCCGCGCGAGGGAGCCGACCGAGGCCGGAAGGTCGGCTTTGAGTTCTAGTCTCGAGAGCGTCGCGACGTGCGTTTTACCGCCGCCGACGATCGACTTGAGCACCGCGACGCCGGCGGCCGCTGCGTGGTCGGGATCGGGCGACGCGCCCGCATCCTGGACGGCTTGCTGCGCGCTCTGCGCGGCGCTCTGGGCGATGCGCGACGCCGTCTCCGAATTGTGAATCGCCGAGCCGACTGCGCGCGAGACCATGTATGCTGCGATCCCGCCCACGATCAGCAAGAGCACGAAGAGACCACCGCATCCGATGAGCAGCGGCTTGACCCAGCCATTTTTCTGTTGGGGCGGCGGCGCGTACCCTTGCGGAGGAACGTAGTACCCGGACGGAGGCGGCGGCGTCATCATATCGCTACGATAGCACGCCGTGCTTACCGAGCGTTAGACCGCGATCCTCAACGGCCGAATCTTTTTCGGCCCTACGGCTTTGATCGGCATCGGCTCCGCAAGAAATCCCGCGAGCAGCGGCGTGACGTCTTTGACGCGCGTGATGAGGAACAGATGCCCGTCGTCGATCGTGAACAGGCGCGAATTCGGGATGAGCGACGCGAGGATCTTGCCGTTTGCCACCGGCATGATCGGATCGTCCGTACCCATCATGATGAGCGTCGGGCATTTGAGCGTATGCGCCCAGCCGGCGCTCGTCCAGCCGATTCCGGCGGCCATCTGGTAAAAATAGCCCGAGCCTTTGGGCGCCTTCATGTGCTGGGCGTGTTTCGCGAGCAGATCGGGATTGCGGCGCAGGACGCCGCCGTAGAGCGAGCCGCCGATCTTGCGCATGTAGTTGCGATCGATGTAGCGCCGCGGATTGGCGAGCTTGACGAGCGCGGAAAATTTTCCGGGAAACGAGAGCGACCCGGCGCTGGTGGCGCAGAGCATCAGCTTGCGAGTGCGGTCCGAATACTGATACGCGAACTGCTGCGCGAGCGCGCCGCCCCAGCTGACGCCGGCGACGTCGACCTTGCCCGTGATGCCGAATTCGTCGAGCACTCGCACCGCGAGGCGGGCGATGTCCGAAAAGCGATACGGCACCAGCGCCGGATCCGACTCGCCGACGCCCGGGACGTCGAAGATGATCGACCCGACGCCCAGCGCCGCCATTTCGTCCGAAAACGGACGACACAATTCGAGGTTGGCTCCGATGCCGTTGAACATCAGGACGGGGACGTCGCCGGGCTTCAAGGCGGTCGTCCCCACGCGTACTGCGCGACCGTCGATATGTATCGTCTGCGTATTCAGGAGGGTTCTCTTTTCTAAGTCGCGTCTTTTTTGAACATGTCGCGGACTTGCTCCACGTTTGAGCGGACCCGTTCGGACGCGACTTCGAAGATCTCGGCCTGCGACTTTTGAGCGGCCTCGGCCATCTCTTTCATGCTTTCCAGTGTCTTCGAGAGCGCGCTCTGCACGAGATCCCGCTGCTTTCCGACCAATTCTCCCGGATGTTTGGCATCTTCGGGAAGGGTCTTAAGGGCCTCTCCGACTTCCCCAAGCGTCGATTTCAATAATTCCGCTTGCTTGTCGGCAAGGCTCTGCGCGCCCGCGAGAGCGATCGACGTCGCGCGGGTGACCGCGTCGATGTCTGCCTGTTTGGTCGCAACGAACGCATCGACATCGAAGTTCGGCAGCTTGAAGCGATCGAAAATCTCTTTGATGTCAGGCGCCTTGTCGAACCGGAACGCTTGGCCCGTGGTCTTGTTATCCATTGATGCTCCCTCGTTACTCGAAGACGTATGTGCCGGGTGCTTTTACGATCGGGGGGTAGTTCTCGTTTCCGAGCGCTTCTGGAGCGGCCCGCTTTCCGCCCGAACGCTTTCCCACCCACTGAATCCAGTTCGTCCACCAGGACCCCTTGACGTTGGTCGCCTTCGCGAGCCACTCGTCGGCATCGGGCACGTTCTCGGAATTGACGAAGTAGGTGCGCTTCGTGCCGGGATAAGGCGGGTTGATCAGGCTCTGGATGTGGCCCGCGGCGCTGAGGATGAACTCATTATGTCCGCCGAACATGAGCATCGTCGAGTACACGCCCTTCCAGGGCGTGATGTGGTCGGTGATGCCCGCGATGAAGTACTTGTCCATCGTGACCTTGCCCATGTCCACCGGCTGGCCGAGGACTGAGAGCGCGCCCGAATGCTTGAACTTGTTTTCGATGTACATGTCGAGCAGATCGGCGTGGAACGCCGCGGGCAGGCGCGTCGTATCGGCGTTCCAATAGAGCACGTCGAACGCCGGCGGGTCCTTGCCTAGCAAATAATTGTTGACCCAGTAGTTCCAGACGAGATCGTTCGGACGCAGCCAAGCGAAGATGCGGCCCATTTCTTGCCCGTCCATTACGCCGTTACGCGCGCTCGCGGCCTTCGCGGCCTTGACCGTCTCTTTGTTCGCGAAGAGGCCGAGGGTCGATTCCGCTTCCGCATCGAGCACCGCGACCGCGAGCGACGCCGATTCGACCGCGTCGTTGCCGATCGCCGCGTAGTAGCCGAGCAACGCGGACGCCGTCATCGCACCCGAGCACGAAGCCTGGATGTTGATCTTATCCTGGCCCGAGACTTCCTGGACGACCTTGATGGCCTTGTCGAGCGAGGTGATGTACGTGTCGAGATTCCAATCCCGATGTTCTTTCGTCGGATTGCGCCAGCTGATCGCGTAGCATTGGAATCCGAACATCGAGAGGAAACGCACCATCGACTTGTTCGGCTCGATGTCGAGCATGTAGAACTTGTTGATCTGCGGCGGGACGAAGAGCATCGGCCGCTCGAACACTTCTTTTGCGAGCGTGTTGTACTGGATCAGCTCGAGCACTTCATCGCGGAAGATGACGCTGCCCTTGGAAAGGACGATGTTCTCGCCGATCTTGAACGCGCTTCTGTCGACCATCGACGGCATGCCGCCGTTGTGCATGATGTCCGACATCATGTTGCGCAGCCCGTCGACGACGCTCTTGCCGCCGGTGTCGAGCGCGCGCTTGATGGCCGACGGATTGAGCGGACTATTGGAGGGCGACATCGCGTCGGTCACGAGGTTGGTGACGAAACGCGCCTGTTCTTTGGTCTTCTCGTCGAAGGTCGTGCGATCGATGAAGTCGTTGAGCGATTTCGTCCACGCGAGGTAGCCGCCGAGATAGATCCGGTAGAACGGATTTTCGGTCCACGCTTCGTCCTTGAAGCGTTTGTCCTTCGGGTCGGGCTTGAGTTCGGACTGACCGGCAAAAACTTGCGTCACCTCGCGAACGAGGTTGGCCTGCTGCTCGAGGATCAGGGTCGGATTGGTCGCCGCTTCCTTCGCGAGCGCACCGGCCGTCGCCATGATGTCTTCCCCTCGAAAACCGATGAACGGGTTCGGGCCGAGGATCTCGCGCGAGGCGCGCTCGCCGAACTGCTCGTCCGGTTTCTTGTGTGTATCCACGTGTACTCCTAAATCCTAACCCAGCGCCATACCGAGCGCGATTGCGACGAGTGCGGGCTTTTCTTCGCCTTCGATTTCGACCGTATTCTCGGTCGTGATGAGCGTACGGCCCGGACCCTTCGCTTCGACCGCGACGATCTTGATGCGGTTGCGCACGTTGGAATCGACTTTCACGGGCGTCACGAATCGCACTTTGTCGAGTCCGTAATTGAGAAAGCCGGCGAACTGCACTTTGCCTTCGAAGACTTCGAGCGCGGTCGATGCGAGCAGCGACAACGTGAGAAATCCGTGCGCGACCGGAGTTCCGAACGGGCCCTTCTTCGCACGCTCCACGTCGACGTGCACCCATTGACGATCGCCCGTGCATTCGGCGAACTGATTGATGCGATTTTGATCGATTTTTTGCCACGCCGACACGCCGAGCTCTTGCCCGACGAGTTCGTGAATATTCTTTGCGGTCATTATCATGGCCGGTGTCCCTTCGACGGTGGAGCTAGGAAACGGTGACGGGGGCCTGCGCGGCAGGGGCATACTTCTTGCGCAGCAACTTCTTATCAAGCTTGCCGACGCTGGTCTTTTCGATCGCATCCGCGAACACGACGGTCTCGGGGACGGCGAATTTCGAAACGACACCCGCGTCGGCTTGACGCATCACTTCCGCCTTGACATCGCTCGCTTCGAGCGAGGCGCCCGGACGCAACACGACGATCGCCATCGGACGCTCGCTCCACTTCGGATCGGGAATGCCGATGACCGCGACTTCGGCGACCGCGGGATGGCGCCCGATGATGTCTTCCAGCGCGAGCGAAGACACCCACTCGCCGCCGGTCTTGATGACGTCCTTGATGCGGTCGGTGATGAGTAGATAGCCCTGCTCGTCGATGTTGCCGATGTCTTGCGTGTGCAGATAGCCGCCGAGCCACAGCTCTTCGGTCGCTTCGGGATTCTTGTAGTAGCCCTGAGTCAGCCACGGCGCACGCACGACGACTTCGCCCGTCGCGACGCCGTCGTGCGGGACGTCGTTCATGTTGTCGTCGACGATGCGCAGCTCGACCAGCGGTACGGGCTTACCGGCCTTCGTGCGGTACGAGATCTCTTTGTCGCCGCCGCGTGACTCCGGATAGAGCCGCACGATCGTGAGCAGCGGGCAGGTTTCCGACATGCCGTACCCGCCGAAAATGTCGATGCCCCGTTTGACGGCGGCCTCGCAGAGCGCGCGCGGGAACGCCGCACCGCCGATGATCATCCGCAATCCGCTGAAATCGACGTTCTCGTTGCCCGGCGTTGCGAAGAGCATTTGCAAAATCGTCGGAACGCTATGCGTCAACGTGACCTTCTCGGTCGCGATGAGCTTGAGCAGCAGATCGGGTTGGTAGCGGCCGGGGTAGATTTGCTTACACCCAAAGGCGACGGCCGCATACGGCGTGCCCCACGCATGCACGTGGAACATGGGCGTCATCGGCATGTAGACGTCCTCGCGCGAGAGCCCGAACGCCGGAAGCAGGGCGAGCGTGTGGAGCACGAGCTGGCGATGGGTGAACGTCACGCCCTTGGGCAGTCCGGTCGTGCCCGTCGTATAGAAGATCGTCGCGCGCGTGTTCTCGTCGAAGTCACCGAACGTGAATTTCGGATCGCCCCACTTGATGAAGGCTTCGTATTCGCCTTCGCCCGGCAGACCTTCGGGCAGCACGCCGTCTTCGGCGATCCAGATGATCTTCGCAATTTTCGGAACGTGCTTTGCGATCGCGTCGTAGAGCGGCTTGAATTCCAGATTACAGATGAGGACGGTCGCTTCGGCGTGATCGATGCAGTAGGCGACTTGCTCGGGTGAGAGACGGACGTTGACCGTCTGAAGCACGGCTCCGAGCATCGGAATCGCGAAATACGCCTCGAGATAACGATGGCTATCCCAATCCATGACGGCGACCGTGTCGCCGTGCCCGATTCCCAGACGCGTGAGCGCGCTTCCGAGCCGGCCGACACGCGCGGCAAACTCGTCGTACGTAAAACGATGGGTGTCGCGATACACGATTTCGTGCGGCGTCCGCTGCGATATCGGCGCGGCGAGCAGGTTTTTGATGAGGAGCGGAAACTCGTACGCTGGCACTGTTACACTCTACATTCCCTAAACGGTCGAGGAAAATTTTTTTTCGAGGCGGGACGGGTGGCGTTCGACAATGATTCGCCGTTCCTAGCAAGAAAGCGTGCGAGCATGGCAGGCGATTCCGGTAAACCGTTCGATCCGCTCGCGCAGTTCGCCGAACTGCAGACATTGCTCGGAGGATATTTCAATCCGTTCAAATTCATTGGCGGCCCGATCACCGGCGGCCCGGCGAGTTTCTTGAATTACCAGACGATCGATCCCGCCGTGCAAGAGATAGCCATCCTGGCCACGATGCACAACATGGCCTCCCTCTTGAAAGACCCGGGGCGCATCAAGTCCGTCTTGAGCGCCGAACTCGCCGAGCGCTCCAAAAAACTCGACACGAAATAGCGTCTCCGAAGCGGCTCGATCCGAGTGTGCCAGCGCGAGAGCGAGAGTGCCAACCATTGACACAGTGGCACAGCTAAGTGTATAAAGCATATAGAGACCGCGTTGACGGTCGCTATCCGCTTTCATCAAGGAGCCACCATGTCGACCAGCAACGCTCTTCTCGATCTCACGATCGAGACCAATAAGATCATCGTCGACGCCATCGTCGCGAACAACCGCCGTCAGATCGCCTACGCGAAAAGCGTGTGGGGCGTAGTCGCCGTTCCGTTCCCGGGCAACGATCTCAAGGTCAACGTCGACGAAACGATCGAGCGCGTCGAGAAGGTCGCCGACTTGACGATGTCCGATCTCGAAACGACCGCGAAGTCCACGATCGAACTCGCCGAGAAGATCGCCGGGCAGGGCGTGAAAGCACGCGAAGAATCGCTCGTCGCGGCCCGCGAATTCGCGAAGACCAGCGTTTCGACGATCAAGCACGCCCTCGAAACAGCAGAAGAGCGCCTCGAGCATATCTCCAAGCGCCTCGAGGAAGCGGGCGAAGGCCTCGTTGCCGAAGCGAAGAAAGTCGCCGCCTCCTCGAACTAAGGGTCGCCTACCGCAAGCCGGGGAACGTTGACGCCACGATTATGAGAATAACCAATGCGTTCGACGTCGCGGCTCCGCTGGACGTGGTGTGGCCCATCCTCAACGATGTGCCTCGCGTCGCGCGATACATTCCCAAGGCCGTCGTGGAAGACGACGCCGCAGCCGAAACGTACCGCGTCACCGTACCGGTGCGGTTCGGCTTTTTCACGATTTCGTACGACGCATCGATCGTCGTCGTCGGTCGCGATGACGAAACGTATTCCGCCGAACTGGACATCGAAGGCAACCAACTCGTCGGCGGCGGCAAGGTTCGCGCGCACGTGTCGGTTCGCGCGAGACGCGAAGGGGAAACGACGCACGTCGATCTCGAGACCGATGCAGAACTCGGCGGATTCATCGCTAGCGTGGGTAAGCCGATTGTCGACGGCGTCGCACGCCGCACCGTAGCCGAATTCGCAAAAAAGCTGGAGACAAGCATTTAATGACTATCGAGCGCAGCGCCGTGATCGCCGCCCCTCTCAAGAGCGTGTACGCACTGCTCGCCAATCCCGACCGGCTCACCGAATGGCGCGAGGATCTCGTCTCGACCGAACGCGTCTCGCCGCCGGGCGAACTCGACGGTGCGAAATATCGCGAAACTCTGCGCACGCCGCTGGGCAACCAAAAGGCGACCGTCGCGCTCTCGACCGTCGTCGATAAGAGCTTCGGCTTCAAGGTTCTCGACGGACCGCTGCGCCCGCAGGGCTCGCTCACGATCGACGAAGGCCCCGGCGGAAC
>CAZZUZ010000050.1:0-11649 GCA_964657315.1 Vulcanimicrobiota bacterium | reverse complement strand
CCAATAAGAGCGCGACGCGCTCGCCCACGACCGTGCCCATCGTGCCGCCGCGAAAGTTAAAATCCATCACGCCGAGGGCGACCGGGAAACCGTCGAGCGTCGCGAATCCGGCGACGACCGCTTCGGTGAGTTTCGACTTCTCGCGATCGGCTTCGAGCTTCGCGGTGTAGGGGCGCTTGTCGACCCACTCGAGGGGATCGCCCGGAACGATCGTCTCGCCGATCTCGACGAAATCGCCGTCGACGAGCGAGTTGATGCGGTCGAACGCGTGCATGCGGAAATGATGACCGCACTTCGGACAGACCGAGAGGTTGGCTTCGAGATCTTTGCGATACAGCATCTCGCCGCAGGAGTTGCACTTGACCCAGAGCGCGGCGTCGGCAGGCTGCTGCGGGGTCTTCTCGCGCAACATGCGCAGCCAATCGGGCGCGGGCACTACGCCGTCTCCGAAACGGTCGATCGGATCGACGCCGTCGCCGCTTTAGATTTGCGCCCGAAGAGCCGCTCGGCGTAGAGCCGCCCGAGCTGACGTAAATAATTCGTGATTTCTTTGCTATTGAGTTTCGATTCGCCGACGATGCGATCGGTGAAGACGTACGGCACTTCGAGGGCTTTGCCGTAGTGCGCTTTGGCCGCAACTTCGAGCCCGATCTTGAAACCGATCGGATCGAGCGCGACGCCCACCAGCGCCTCGCGCTTGACGAGCAAGAATCCGCTCGTGATGTCGCGGATGGGCGTCAGCGGATAAGCCATCAGACAGGCGACTTGCGACGTGACGATACGCTTCATCGGCCAATTCGTGATGCCGCCGCCCTTGACGTACCGGCTACCCACGGCGAGGCCGTATTTGCCGCTATCGAGAGCGGCGACCATTGCGGGGACGATCTTGGGATCGTGGCTGAAATCGGCATCGATCGAGCCGAGGTACGCCGAGTCCGGACGCGCGTAATTCCAGCCGTCGATGACGCCGCTCGAGAGTCCCATCTTGCCCGGCCGGTGCAAACAGCGCACCGGATATTTCGCAGCGAGCCCGTCGACGATGGCGCCCGTCCCGTCGGGAGAGTTGTCGTCGACGACGATCAGTTCACCGTCGAGCCCGGCCGATGCGAAGACGTCCGAAAGCGTCGCGATGAGCCGTTCGATTCCGCCCGCCTCGTTATAGGTCGGGATGACGAGACTGAATTTCAAACGCTGCCGTCCGCGCGGGCCAAAAGCATAACCTCCGGTTATACGCCTCCTTTGGGGAAGTCTCTTGCAATCCGTTCTCGAAAAATCGAGCTTTCGGTCGCCTTCCGGATCGTGGAAGCGCGCCGTCGCCGGTGGCGACTAGCCGAAAACTCTCAAAGGTCTCCGCTCGCGTACAACAGAGCCGACGCGACGACGAGCCCGGCGGTTTCCGTGCGCAAGATGCGATTGCCGAGCGAAATCACGTGGGCGCCCGTCTGCCGCGCGGCTCGCGTCTCGGCATGCGTGAAGCCGCCCTCCGGACCGATCGCGACGAGCACTTCATGATGATTTTCGATTAACCGCGGCAAATGTTCGCGTAACGGCGCCGGACTCGCGAGCTCCCACGGAAAGAGGGCGAGCGGTGCGGCGCGCATTCGCGCGGCGAGCGCGTCGAAGGCGATCGGGTCGTCGACGATCGGCACGTCCCGCCGCCCGCATTGCTCGGCCGCCGTTTTGGCGATGCGCCGCCAGCGTTCGACCTTGCCTTCACGCGCCGTGTCGCCCGCGGATCGGTCGCTCGCGAACGGAACGATCCGGGCTACGCCGAGTTCGGTCGCCTTCTCGACGACGTACTCCATCTTCTGTCCCTTCGGCAATCCTTGTGCGAGCGTGATCGAGAGACGCATCGCGGGCGGAGCTTCGATTTCTTCGACGAGCCGGACCCGCACCGTCTTGTCGTCGAGAACGACGCTGCCTGCGAAGCGGCGTCCCGACGAATCCGCGACCATCACCGCATCGCCATCGGCGGCGCGCAGCACGACGCGCAGTTTGCGCTGGTCGTCGATCGCCGGCTCGATCACATCGCCTACGGCGAACGTGCCGGATACGAACAGTCGCGTCGTCATCCGCGCGCTGTTCGAAGGGATGGGCGTGTCGACCCATCGCTTCCGCGACGCCGACCGCGGCTAGGGCGTGAACGCATCCTTCACGCGGTCGAAAAAGCGTTTGTCGTCGACTTGATCGCCGCCGATGCGCGAGAGCTCTTCGAGCAACTCGCGCTCGCGGCGTGAGAGTTTGGTCGGCACGGTGACGTGGACGGTGACGAGTAAGTCGCCTTTCCCCGAACCGCGCACCTGTGGCATGCCTTTGCCACGCACGCGATACGTCGCGCCGGGCTGCGTGCCCGGTGCGATCTGCACGGGCAGGTCTCCGTCGAATGTTTCGACGTCGACCATCGCGCCGAGCGCGGCTTGCGCGAACGAGATCGGAATGTCGGTGACGAGGTCCATACCCTCGCGGCGCAGCCGGTCGTGCTGGGCGATCCCGAGATAGACGTAGAGATCGCCCGCCGAGCCGCCGCGCGCGCCGCCCTCACCGCTTCCCGCGACACGGATACGGCTGCCGTCGTCGACGCCGGCCGGAATCTTGACCGTCAGCGAGCGCGTGCGTTCGACCCGGCCGCGGCCGCGACACGTTTCGCACGGCGTCGGAATGATCGTGCCTTCGCCGCCGCATCTCGCGCACGTCGTCTGGGACACGAATTGGCCAAGCGGGGTCTGCCGGACGTTACGCGTGACGCCGGTCCCGGCGCACCGGTCGCAGCGTGACACGAGCGTGCCGGGCTTGGCGCCCGACCCGTTGCACGGCTGACACTGTCCGAGATGGTTGAACGAGATTTCACGTTCCGCGCCGCGGAACGCTTCTTCGAGCGTGATCTGCAGGTCGTAGCGCAAATCCGCGCCGCGCGCCGGACCGTTCGGGCGGCGTTGCTGCTGCTGGCCCGCGGCCGCGCCGCCGAAAAACATGTCGAAGATATCCGAGAAGCCTTCGCCGCCCCCGCTGAAGCCGCCGAACCCGCCCGCTCCCGGACCGCCCGCGCCGCTGGGTGCCGAGCCGAAACGATCGTAGTGCTGACGTTTCTGCGGATCGCTGAGCACTTCGTAGGCTTCGTTGATTTCTTTGAAGCGCGTCTCCGCCGTAACTTTGTCTTCGGCGACGT
Organism: Vulcanimicrobiota bacterium; assembly: GCA_964657315.1. Classification (GTDB taxonomy): domain Bacteria; phylum Vulcanimicrobiota; class Vulcanimicrobiia; order Vulcanimicrobiales; family Vulcanimicrobiaceae; genus CAZZUZ01. The sequence continues at coordinate 8,483 of CAZZUZ010000050.1, read as the reverse complement.
CGGGATGATACTTGCGCGCGAGACCGCGATACGCTTGTTTGATATCGCTCTCGCTCGCGCCGCGCGCGATGCCGAGGACGCCGTAATAATCGGTGGTAGCCACTAGTTTAGTCCCTAACGAATCTCGGTCGTCGTGAGGTGGAGGTTGAGCGAGTTTGCCGTGCCCGTCGCCAGGGCCAAGAGTCGCGCGTACGGCATGCGGCGCGGACCGAGAATCGCGAGGACGCCGACCGTTTCGTCGCCGACGTTATACGGCACCGTTACGATACTGCATTCCGCCATCGCTTCGGAACCGAGTTCGTGGCCGATCTTGACGCTCGGGCCGCCAGAGGTCATCGAGTCGGCGACCATGTCGTAGAGCGCCTTCTGCTCTTCGATGATGCGCAAGATCGAGCGCAGCTTGCGCAGGTCTTGGAATTCGGGCTGGTCGAGCAGGTGTTGCGTTCCGCTCGAGATCACCGACGGCGGCGCGTCGGCGCGCGCGGCATCCGCGAACGCACGATCGAGCGCGGTCGCGAGATCTGCCGGCAAATTCGCTTCACGAACCGTTGCCGCCACGTCCGCGGGCGCGATTTCGCGCATCGTACGTCCGCCGAACGCGACGTTGAGCCGATTGGAAAGCCGCGTCAGATCGTCGGCTTCGACGCTCGGCGCGTGGTCGAAGACCTGTTGGGCGACGACGCCGAGCGACGTCACGACGATCGCGAGTCCGGTCGTCTCCGAAAGCCAAATCAACTGAACGTGCCGGAAGGCCTGCGTCTCGCGCGCGGGAGCGACGACGAATGCGACGTTACGCGAGAGCTGCCCGAGCAGACGCGTCGTCTGTTCGATGACGCCGTCGAGCTCGCGGCTGGCCGCCCGAAACTCTTCGTGAATACGACGCTGCTCGTCGCTCGCGAGCGGCTCGGGCCGCATCAGCTGATCGACGTACGTCCGGTACCCCGCGTCGCTGGGCACGCGGCCGGCCGACGTGTGAGGTTGCACCAGATACCCGCCGGCTTCCAGTTCCGCCATCTCGTTGCGGATGGTCGCCGAGCTCACCCCGAGGTTGTATTTCTGCGTGAGCGTGTTCGAACCGACGGGTTCGGCCGTCGCTACGTACTCGTAGACGACCGTCGCGAGGATGAACGCTTTGCGTTTGTCGAGCTCGGGACGGGAGGTCGCATCGGGCACGTTCTTAGCAGTCACGATAAGGGAGTGCCAGCATTACGCCTGAGCGTACCACGCGCGGCCTCAGGGGTCAAGATGCAGGCGGCGCGGCGGCCGCCGCGCCCCGGACGCGGGCCGCACGGCGTCCACGGCCGCCCGTAACTCCGTCCAATCGAGCTCGCCGACGGAAACGTGGCGCACGGTACCGTCGGGCGCGATCACGATGGTGACGGGAATCGGCAACACGCCGTAGAGAGCGAAGATCTTGCGATCGGGATCGACGATCGATATGGAATCGACCCCGCGTTCGCGGAGCATGCCGTCGACGAGATCGCGCGTCTGATCGGAGACGGTGACGAGCGCGACGTCGCTTCCGTAGGTTTCGCGCAGCCGCGCGAACGCATCGAGCTCGCCCGTACACGGCTCGCAATACGTCGCCCAAAAGTTGAGGACGATCGGTTTGCCGCGAAGCGCCGCGAGCGACGCCGGCCGCGTGCCGGTCTCGAATGGGAAATCGGGCGCGGGTTTGTCGTACGAAATGTTCGCGAGTCCGGTCGACGGCGCGTGCCGCCGCGCCTCGACGCCCGTGCCGGACGTAACGCAGGCGATCGTGGCCGTCGATAGCAACAGTGCACGGATCGTGTGTCGAGCGGACCTCATGTCGCTCGCCGTATTCGGGCTCTGCGCGCCCGCATCCGCCGGCGTGACCGCCCTCTTCGCGATCTCGCGTCGAGCGGGCACGTCTCTCGTGCGGCAAACGCGCGCTGAAAACCGGTAGACGTATGCGAACTGCCTATATGTTTGCGTAGCGGCTCGCGCAGAGGTAGCTTTTTTCGAGAACGTCGAACCGCATCAGCCTATGTCGACGCCTACGCAATCGATCGAAGCGCTGTTCAAAGAGACGCGCACGTTTCCGCCGCCTGCGGAATTCGCCGCGCAAGCGAACGCGCAACCCGGCATCTATGAAGCGGCCGGCGCCGATTACCGTGCGTTCTGGCAATCGTGGGCCGACAAGCTCGAGTGGATGAAACCCTACGAAACGGTGCTCGAGTGGAACGAGCCGTTCGCGAAGTGGTTCGAGGGCGGCAAGCTCAACGTCTCGGTCAATTGCCTCGACCGTCACGTCAAAGCCGGACGCGGCGACCGCACCGCCTTTCTCTTCGAAGGCGAGCCGGGCGACCGCCGCGCGATCACGTATGCGGAAGTGCTGCACGACGTGTGCAAGCTCGCGAACGGCTTGCGCAAACTCGGCGTGAAGAAAGGCGATCGCGTCGCCATCTACATGCCGATGATTCCGCAGCTTCCGGTCGCGCTGCTCGCATGCGCGCGCATCGGTGCGGCACATAGCGTGATCTTCGGCGGCTTCTCGGCAGACTCGATCGTCGATCGCGTCAACGATTCGCAGTGCGTCGCCGTCATCACCGCGGACGCCGGCTGGCGTCGTGGAAAACGGCTGCCGCTCAAAGACGTCGTCGACGTCGCGCTCGCACAGACGCCGTCGGTCAAAGCGGTCGTCGTCGCCGAGCGCATCGACAAGAACGTACGGATGCAGGACGGCCGCGACGTGTGGTGGAGCGACCTCGTCGACGACCTGCCCGAGACGTGCGACCCCGAGCCGATGGACTCCGAGGATTTGCTCTTTTTGCTGTATACGAGCGGCACGACCGCAAAGCCCAAGGGCATCATGCATACGACGGCGGGCTATCTCACGGGCGTGACCGCGACGACGAAGCTCGTCTTCGATCTCAAAGATACCGACGTTTACTGGTGCACGGCGGACATCGGCTGGGTGACCGGACACTCGTACATCGTGTACGGGCCGCTCGCGCTCGGTGCGACCGGCATCCTGTACGAAGGCACGCCCGACTTCCCCGCCCAGGATCGCTTTTGGGAAATCGTCGAACGCTACAAAGCGACGATACTCTACACGGCGCCGACCGCGATACGCGCGTTCATGAAGTGGGGCGACGAGCACGTCAAAAAGCACGATCTTTCGTCGCTGCGGCTCCTGGGTAGCGTCGGCGAACCGATCAACCCGGAAGCGTGGATGTGGTATCACGAGGTCATCGGCGGCGGCAAATGCCCCGTCGTCGATACGTGGTGGCAGACCGAGACCGGCAGCATCATGATCGCGCCGCTGCCGGGCATCACGACGCTCAAGCCCGGCAGCGCGACGAAGCCCTTTCCCGGCGTGCGCGCGGACATCGTCAACGAAGCGGGCGAGAGCGTGCCGCTCGGCGGCGGCGGCTACATCGTGCTACGGCAGCCGTGGCCCTCGATGCTCCGGGGCATCTACGGCGATTCCGAACGCTATAAGCAAACCTATTGGTCGAAGTTCGACGGCATGTATCTCGCAGGCGACGGCTGCAACCGGGATACCGATGGCTATTATTGGTTCATGGGCCGGATCGACGACGTCATGAACGTCAGCGGCCACCGCATCTCGACCACGGAAGTCGAGAGCGCGCTCGTCGATCATCCCGCAGTCGCCGAAGCCGCGGTCGTCGGCAAGAACGACGACCTCACGGGTCAGGCGATCTGCTGCTTCGTTTCGCTGCGCGGAGGCGCGGCGGGCTCGCCCGAGCTCGCGGACGATCTGCGCAAACACGTCGCGAACAAGCTCGGCAAATTCACGATGCCGAAGTACATCACGTTCACACAGGAACTCCCGAAAACGCGCAGCGGCAAAATCATGCGCCGGCTCCTGCGCGACATCGCAGAAGGTCGCGCCCTCGGCGACACGACGACGCTCGCCGATTCGACGGTCGTTCTCGAACTGCAAGAACGCGCGAAGGCGGCGGCGGCGACCGAAGACTAGCTCGTGTTCAAGCGGGCCGTGCGGCGTACGTCGCGCGGCCCGCATTCCAAACGCACGCACTGCCGTCGAGCATCACGAAATCGGGACAGCCGTCGACCTCGGCGTTGAAGTCGGCTCCCGCGGATTTGGTCTTGGCCCAATCGACGTTCGCGTCTTTGCGCGCGGTCGCGCGCGCTTTCGAATGATCGAACTGCGGCTTTTTTGCTAGCGCGTTGAGCGCGGATACGAGAGCTCTAGCTTGCATCGCGGCTCGCGTTCGCGCCGCGTCGGGCGAAGTCCGCGCGCGCCGCCGGCCGCTCCAGGGCGCACTCGAGCACCGCCGCCGCATGGACGATCGCGGCCCGTCCGGCGCTGCGCTCCTGGAGACGCTCGCGCAGATAGTCGTAGAACAACTCGATGTAATGTCGCACGCCGTCGGAGTATCGAAAGATCTGCGGCGCGCGTTCTTCGACGGCCGCCAGCCACGCCTCGTCCTCCCCGGCGTTAGCGAGCAGTGAAGCCTCGAGGCCGGGCAAGACGACGGACTCGATCAGCCGCATGCGCTCGAAGGGTGTGAAGCGCGCGAAAACATAGTCGGCGCAGCGCGCGAATGCGTCGCCTCCCGTGGCGAGCAACGCGTGCGCGTCGCGCGGATCGCAAGCGAGGGTGCGTAGCACGAACGTGAACACGGCGGCCGCGCCGGCGGTCCGATCGCGCAAACGCAAGATCGTCGCGGCCGTAAGCATCGGCGCGAAGCGCGCTCCGAGATCGAGCGCTTCTGCGTTGGTCAATGCCAGCGCGTCTCCGTCGATGGGCGGCGCGCAGATGCCGGCCGCGAGCCAGTGCGCGAGCGGAAGCCCGTCCGTGGACCGCACGGCGAGAATGAAGCGAACGTTCGCACCGCACCGCTCGATGAGGGACGCGACGAACGCGGCGATCGCGCAATCCGTCTCACCGTGATGCAGTTCGTCCAGAACGATCGTGACCGCGCGGGTCGCGGTCGCGCAGGCGAGGCGCTCGGCGAACGCATCGGCAGCTAGCGCCGGTTGCGTCGCGAGTTCGAACGCGATTTCGGATCCGGGTTCCATCTGCGGCAGTGCCCGATGAAGTGCGGTATCGAACGACCGGAGAAAACGCGCGAGCGACGCATCCGTCCTGCGCGCGTCGAATCGTACGACACCGGCCGGATCGTCGCGAACGTACGTGTCGATGGCGGCGCTCTTTCCGAAACCGCCGGGGGCCGACACGACGATTACGCGACGCGAGCGAGCCGCGGCGAATCTCCGCGCGATTTCGTGACGTTCGAGCATCTGACGGGGCGAGCGATTCTTACAAACTGACACGACTATCCATTGCACAAGTACTAAACGATATGGGCGAATCCGCGTGCCCGGTGGATTTCCCTGTCCCGCTGCAGCTGAATCGGCGCCGTAGAACGAAAATTTTACGCCGCTCCCATGAATCGCGAAATGGAGCACGACGCCGGCGGAATGGTTACCGACCACCTGAGGGATAGGTCGCGATCGGCGATTCCGTGCGCGGCGCCGCGATCGGCAATTGCGAGAGCTGCCACGGCGCCGGCGGAGCCGACGGACCCGACGCACCCCGCTTGCGCGAGAGCCGGCGCCCGCCGGTCAAGTCGCGTACGAGGTACGTCACCCGCACGCGATCGACGCGACCTCGCGCACGTCGCCGCCTACGTCGCGTCGCTCTCCGTACCACGGAATCGCTACGAGTCTTCAGCCCGTCTCACGGAAAAACGCGCGCAACTCGTCCATGCCTTCGACACGTTTCGCCGGCGGCAGCGCGGAGAGAATCGTCGCGCCGTAGCGCATGCCGCCGGCGCGCCCGTCGAGCAGCGCGATAACGCCGCGATCCGACTTCGAGCGGATCAGCCGCCCGAAACCCTGTTTTAAGCGGACCGTGGCCGCTGGAATCATGTATTCGTCGAAACCCGAACCGCCGCGCGCCTCGATATCCGCCAGTCGTGCCGAGACGATCGGATCGCCGGGTGAGGGAAAGGGCAGCCGGTCGACGATGACGCACGAGAGCTGATCGCCGACGACGTCGATGCCTTCCCAGAACGTCGCGGTCGCGAAGAGAACCGCATTTTTGGTTCGGCGAAACCACTCGAGTAAGTGCGCGCGCGGCAGTTCGCCCTGCAGTTTCATCGGATACGGCACGCGATCGCGTGCGAGAGCGTAGAGTTCGTGCAGCCGCGCGTACGAAGTGAAGAGCACGAAGGCCCGGCCGCTCGTAATCGCGAGCAGCTCCTCGACGATCGGCATGACGGTGCGTGCGAAGCGCTGATCCTTCGGATTGCAGCTCGGCGGCGCGACGTAGAGGCGCGCCTGTTTGCGATAATCGAACGGCGACGGCGCGACGTATTCTTGCGCGTCGTCGACGCCGAGCGCGCGCCGGATGAACGCGAACGACTTGCCCGTAGCGATCGTGGCACTGGTGAGCACGACGCTCTGCGTGTGGCGGAAGAGCGCCGTGCGCAGATAGTCGGCGACGTCGAATGGTGCCGTATTGACCTCGTAGCGCGCGTCGCCGTCGCCGCGCTCGACCCAGCTGATCGCATCGCTCGACGGCTGCATCGTACGATCGACCGTGGCGATGTGCGCGACGATCCCGCGCATCGCGAGATCGCGCCGCCGTTCGTTTTCCGCAACGTTTTCCGAGGGGCGCTTGAGCGCCGATTCCCAATTCGCGTATAACCAGTTCTCGAGCCGGTAGAACGACGTCTGCACCGCCGAGAGCGCGCGATGCGCGTCGTCGTTCGCGGCGAGCGGATAGCGTTCGCCGGGGACGCGTGCCAGCGTGCCGGTCAGACCGCGCATCGATTCGTCGAGTTCCGCATCGAACGACGCGGGCACGTGGTAATTCTTGTGCAGCCGGCGCATCATGCGGTTGACGCTCGTATTCGAGAGCGTCGCGGTCAGCGCCGCCGAGGCCCACGTCTCGCACTGATGCGCTTCGTCGAGCACGGCATAATCGTAGGGCGGCAGCAGCGACCCGCCCATCGCGAGGTCGAGGAAGAACAGCGCGTGATTGACGACGACGATATCCGCGAATTTCGCCGCGTCGCGGCGCGCGAAGAAAAAGCAATCGCGGAAACGCTCGCAGAATTCGCCGACGCAATCGTCGGCATCGGCGTCGAGCGCCTCCCATTCCAAAGAGTACGGGGCGAACGGAAGCTCCGCGCGATCGCCCGTCTTCGTGCGATCGGACCAGTCCCACATCTGCTCCATGCTGCCCGACTGCGCCACGAGCCGCTCGGAGCGTAGCTTGTCGAGCTTCGAGCGGCACAAGTAATGATTGCGGCCCTTGAGCAGTTCTACGCGCACCGGCAAGCCGAGGGCTCGCACCACCAGCGGAATGTCTTTGCGCACGAGCTGTTCTTGGAGCGCGATCGTCGCCGTCGAGACGACGATCTTCTTGCCGCTGCGAATCGCGGGAACGAGATAGGCGAGCGACTTTCCGACGCCGGTTCCGGCTTCGACGATCGTATGCGCGCTCTCGAGAAAGCCGCGTTCGATGATCTGCGACATGCGCACTTGACCGGGCCGCGCCTCGAAGCCGGGCAGGGCGCTCGCGATCGGGCCGTCCGGCGCGAACACGGCGTCGAGCGGCTGCGTGCTCGCGGCCCCGCTCACAACGCGCCCGTGAGTCGCGGTCCGTTCGGCTCGTCGGGTGCGATGTATTCGGCCTGCGTCGTTTCGCCGGTCTGCTGATCGACGACGACGGGCTCGCGCGTGCGCCGGATCGCGAAGAGCACGAGTCCGGCGAGAAAGCCCGTGATCAGTCCGCCGATGTGCTCTTCTTTCGAGATGAACGGGATCGCGAACGTGAAGATCACGTTGAGGACGACGACCGGAATGACTTGAGCGACGATCGTGCGGCCGCGTTCGCCGAGCCGCAAGCCGATGGCGACGAGCGCGCCGAAGAGTCCGAAAATCGCACCGCTCGCGCCGACGACGACTTCGCCCGGATCGGCAAAGTAGACGATGCCGAGACCGCCGCCCGTCATCGCGAGGACGTAGATCGCGAGCATCCGCCACGAACCGAGCGCGCTTTCGACGATCGTCCCGATCTGCACGAGCGCGATCATGTTGAGCAAGATGTGCGGAAAACCGCCGTGGAGGAACGCGCTCGTGTAAATTCGCCACCAATCGTGATTTTCGGTGACGCACAGCCGGCACAGCGCGCCGTGCCGGTACAGCGACTGGGTGTCGAAGCCGCCGGTCGTGAGTTCCCAAAGGAACGCGATCGAGTTGATGACGACGAGCGTCATCGTCGCGCGGTTTCTCATGCGGCCGCCGTTCGCGGCGCGTACTTCAAGGCGCTCGCCGTATTGAAGAGCACGACGGGCCCGTCGAACGCCTCGCCGCGCGCGACGAGCTGCCGCAGCGCGGCGACGGTCGCGCCGCCTTCTTCGCAGGCATCGATGCCCTCGCGCGAACGCAGATATCGCATCTCGGCCTCCATGACGACGTCGTCGACGGCGATCGCATCGCCGCCGGAGCGCGCGATC
>CAZZUZ010000049.1:0-11742 GCA_964657315.1 Vulcanimicrobiota bacterium | reverse complement strand
CATCGGCAGGCACGTCGGATCGACGCGGCCTGCCCGATTCTGGCGCGGTCGTGTTCACGGCACGTCGGGCTCGGAAGGGTCTTGATCCAGCACTTCGCGCGCGGCGGCGATGGTCGTCGGGTCGAGTTCCGAGGCGGCTGCGAACGCCGTCACGCGCTTTCCGAAGGCGTCCCAAATCTCACGGCCGGTCGTCTCGTAGTGCGCGCGCCGGTTCGCGACGTTGTTGAACTGGTCGGCCCAGAACGCGCCCGGTATCGCTTCCGCCGTGCGGCGCGCGACGTGATAGTAATTCGCCTCGTTCGTAAACGCGACGGACTCGACGACGCGGACGTCCGCGCCGATCGTTCGCAAGAGTTCGATCTTCTCGGGCGACTGATCGTCCGGAATGCAGATGATGGTTTTGTATCCGCGCTCGTTGCCGATGAGCGTCAGCGCGATGCCCGTGTTGCCGGCGGTTCCCTCGACGATCGTTCCGCCGGACTCGAGGAGGCCGCGCGCTTCGGCATCGTCGACGATGCCGCGCGCCGCCCGGTCTTTGACCGAGCCGCCGGGATTGAGAAACTCCGCCTTGCCGACGATCGTCCTGCCGATCGTCGCACTGAGCTTCTCTAGGACGATGTGCGGCGTGTTGCCGACTGCGGCGCTCATTCCCATCGCGCTGACGATACCATCACCGCGCCGCGGGTTCAACGCCGGGCGTGGGAGCGATCGGGCTCATGCCCGGTGCGTAGACGCTTTCGCCGCGGCCGTAGCGCCGCCCGCGCCACACCACGCCGCGACCGGAGAGCACGGCGAAGGTCGAGTTGAGCGCGATCGCGGCGAAGAGCATGGAGCCGGCGAACTGCAGCGGCGCGAGGCGACGCGGGAAGCCGGCTTTGCGCATCCCGAACGCTTGCGAAGCGACGAGCGCCGCCAGCGTCGCAAACGATTCCGATGCGAGTGCCGTCCGGCGCTTCGCGACGTTGCTCGCGAAGAGACCGAGCGGCAGCGCGGAGGTCGAGAGCAAAAAAAGGACCGCGATCGAGAGCGCGCGCAGATCGCCGCCCGCGCCGAAGTAGATGTTCTTCGTGAACCCGCTCCAGATCTCGGCCAGCGACCGGTACATGCGCACGCTGACAAGATCGTGTCCTCCGGCGAGCACGTAGCGGAAGCGGCCGTCTTCTTTGAGCCGGCGCGAGAACGCGACGTCTTCGACGATCTCGCCCGAGAGCGATTCGTGGCCGCCGAGCGCGTCGTAGGCGGCACGCGAAACGAGAACGTACTGTCCGTTCGCGATCGCCTTCGCCGGCTGCGCGGGATCGTTGATGTCGCCGAACGGGCCCGAGACGAAGACGAGCGTGCCGAGAATCGCGGGCACGCTCGCGCGCTCCCAAAACGTTTCGAGCTCTTGATGCGTGGCGAGCGAGAGCGCGTCCGCGCCGAAATGCGTCGCGTACCAGAGCGTCGTTGCGGCCGCGCGCGGGCGGTGGTATGAATCGGCATCGGTAAAGAGTAGCCAGTCACCTTTCGCACGGCGCTGCGCCTGCGCGAGGGCCCACGGCTTGCCCACCCAGCCCTCGGGCATCGGTTCGCCGCGCACGATCTTCAGTCGCGCGTCTTCCGCCGCGATCCGCGTGAGGATCTCGAGCGTCGCGTCGGCCGAACGGTCGTCGATCACGACGACCTCGAAATCGTCGACGTACGTCTGCGCGAGCAGCGAGCGCACGCATCGTTCGATCGAACGTTCTTCGTCGCGCGCCGGGACGACGATCGAGAGCGACGGCAGTTTCTCGCGCGGCGGGCCGGGAAGCGGCGGCAGCACGATCCAGCTCGGTCCGAACGACGCCGCGCGATACGCGTACGCGAGCGCTCCGAGCGCCATCGCATGCGTCAAGATCGTTCCGGGAGTCATCCGCGAGGCTGTACCCGCTTCGGGTTCAGGCCGTTCGGGCGTGCGCTCTCGGCTGCGTTTCGGCGCGCAACTGGCCGCAGGCCGCGGCGATGTCGCGGCCCATCGGCGTACGCACCGTCGTCGGGACGCCGGCATCGTCGAGAATCTTCTGGAACGCCCGGATGCGCGGGTCGGCCGTGCCGCGCAGCGGCGCATCGGGCGTCGCGTTGTAGGGGATGAGGTTGACGTGATAGAGATGGCCGCGCATCAACCGCGCGAGCGCTTTCGCCGAATCGTCGTCGTCGTTGACGCCTTCGAGCATCACGTATTCGAAGAAGATCTTGCGGTTGGTCTTTGCGATGTAGCGTTCGCACGCGCCGAGCAGTTCCGCGACCGGCCAGCGATTGTTGACGGGCATGATCGACGAGCGCCGTTCGTCCGTCGGCGCGTGCAGCGAGATTGCGAGGTTGACCTGGATGCCTTCGTCGGAGAACTTTTCGATCTGCGGGACGAGACCGACCGTCGAGATCGTGATGTGCCGGAAGCCCAAACCGAATCCGTTCGGATCGTTGAGCAGCGCGACGGCACCCATCACCGCGTCGTAGTTGTGAAACGGTTCGCCCATCCCCATGAAGACGACGTTCGTGATCTTCTTGTTACGCGACTTGAGTTCGCGCGCGAAGAAGCGCGCCTGATCGAAAATCTCGGTCGACGTCAGGTTGCGCGTAAACCCCGCTTGGCCCGTCGAGCAGAAGGCGCACTTGTACGCGCAGCCGGCCTGACTCGAAATACACACCGTCGTACGGTCGCCCCAATGCTCCATGAGCACGGCCTCGACTTCGTTGCCGTCGTGGAGTTTGAAGAGTCCCTTCGTCGTCTGCTTGTCGCCCGAATGCTGGATCAGCACGGGCTCGACCGACTCGAACGAGAAGCCGCGCTCGGCGAGCGCGGCGCGCGTCGGCAGCGATAGCACGCTGACGTCCGAGACGTTCGCAGCGAGTTCGCGCGTCGCCGCGTGATAGAGCTGTTTGAGTCGGAACGGCTTGAGTTCGAGCGCCGACGCAAAAGCGGCGGCGTCGGGAAAGCCCATACGCCGCGCTTTGTCGTCGATCCAAAGGTTCATCGGAGCCGCGGTCACGCCGGCCATTGTACCATCCGCGCGAACCGCCGGGAACGACCCTTGCCGGAGATGAGCAGGATGCCGTCGGTCCCTGCGAAGGCCGCATCGAGCGTCTCCGGGCGTTCGAATCACCCGGCACGACTTCCCGACGAAATCCGTCGAGCGTGGAGTATCGCCTCTCCGGCCTCGGCACGTCGGGCCGCACGGCCTTACCGGCCGCGGGCGCTCCGGACGGCGCGTAAGCGTTCGACGGTAGCCGAGAACTCGGGCGATTCGAGTTCGGCCACGATGCGGCCGGCGGCGTCGCCGTCGCCGAAGATCGGCGGGCGCTGCGCGGGTGCGTGCGGGGGTTCGGCGACGTAGCGCGCGATCCGGGCGGAGTCGCCGCCGACGAGGCGGTTCCAGCCCGCGTCGACGGTATTGGTCCACTCCGTCGTGTCGCGAATCGTCACGCAGGGGATGCCGCCGAAATACGCTTCGCGCTGCACGCCGCCGGAGTCGGTGAAGATCGCCGTCGCTCCGCGTTCGAGACGCAGCATGTCGAAGTATCCGACCGGATCGAGCGGCACGAACGCTTCCGGTAGCGCGAGGCCGAAGCTCGCGACGCGCGCACGAGTCCGCGGATGCATCGGGAACACGACCGGGCGCCGGGCGCCGGCGAACCCGGCGAGGATCGCGCGCAGACGCATTTCGTCGTCGACGTTCTCGGCGCGGTGCATGGTGAGCACATCGAACTGCGCGGGAAGCGCCGGAAGCGCGGACGCGACCGAAGACAGCCGTGCGACGGCGTGCAGATACGTGTCGTACATCACGTCGCCGACGACGCGCACGGGCGCGGCGTTGCCGTCCTTCTCGAGATTGCGCGCGATCGCCGCATCGACCGTGAGGTTGAGATCGGCGAGGCGATCGGTCGCGACGCGGTTGATCTCCTCGGGCATCGTCATGTCGTAGGACCGGCAGCCGGCTTCGACGTGCACGAGGGGATACAGACGCTGCTTGGCCGCGAGCGCGCCCGCGATGGTGCTATTGGTATCGCCGCGCACGATGACGGCGTCGGGCCGGACCTCGTCGAGCGAACGCGCGATGGCCGCGAGCATTTCGCCCGTCTGTGCGCTCGGATCGGAGCCCGCGATGCCCAAGTGTATTTCGGGCTCGGGCAGATCGAGCTCGGCGAAGAACACGTCGGACATGCGCGCGTCGTAGTGCTGTCCCGTGTGGATCGTGATCTCTTCGTGCGAACGGCGCAGACGTTTGGAGAGGACGCCGACTTGAACGAACTCCGGCCGCGCGCCGACGATCGAGACGATCTTCATACGTCGAAGAGATTCGGCTGTTCGGCGGGCTGGGGCGAGGCGACCGGAGGCGGCGCGTCGAGTTTCGCACGCAGCGCCTTGAGATCGTTCCAAACGAGCCGTTTGACGGCATCGATCTCGCCGCCCGTGAGCCGCAGCAGATACGACGGGTGAAACGTCGCGATGAGCGGGATGTCGTCCGGACCGTCGAACCACTGGCCGCGTTGGCGCGATATGGCAAATTTCGGTCCTAAGAACGTTTTCGCGGCGGGCGAGCCCAAGCAGAGGATCGCGCGCGGGCGAATGATCGCTATTTGCTGGTCGAGATATCCGCGACAGGCGTCCATCTCGTCCGGCGTCGGCGGCCGGTTCTTGAGCCGCACGCCGTCGTCGAGCGTGGGGCGGCACTTGACGGTATTGCAGATGAAGACGCTCTCGCGCGGCAAGCCGATCGCGAGCAGCATCTTCTCCAAGAGCGCCCCGGCACGGCCGACGAACGGGCGCCCGAGTTTGTCTTCCGTCTCGCCCGGACCCTCGCCGACCACCATGACTTCGGCCATCGCGTCGCCCTCGCCGTAGACGGTCGTCGTACGCGTTTTCACGAGCTGCGGACAGCGCGTGCAGCGGGAGACGGCGACTGCGGCCGCTTCGAGTTTGCGTTCGCGCGACGTGCGCTCCGCGAGGCTCACGCTCTGCGCGCCGCCCGTACGGCGCCCGCAATCCCCGCCCAGACGATCGCTGCGTAGAGCGCGTACCGGCCGACGAGCGCGGTGACGAGCGCGTAGTACCAGCCGCGACCGTGATGCTTGATCCAATATTTGCGGCGCGACGTCTGCTTGCGGCCTTCGACGCTGTAGCTTCCGCGCGCGCTGCCCATGCCTTCGTGCACGGCTTCGCTCGCGGGGACGTACCACGTTTCCCATCCGGCGATCGCCGCGCGCTTCGCAAAATCGACCTCTTCGTGATAGAGGAAGAAGCGTTCGTCGAAACCGTCGAGCTCGTCGATCGCCGTTCGTCGCAGACACAGCGCAGCGCCGATTGCGAGATCGACCCGTCGCTGCGTGCGGTGTCCCCACGCACGCGTTCGCGTACCGTTCGCGAATCTTTTCAGCGGCGGCAGATCGCCCCACGCGCTCGAGCGCAGAAACGCCCCGGTCCAGGTGTCGAACTCGCCGCACGATTCTTGAATCGAACCATCGTAATTATAGATGCGCGAGCCCGCGATGCCGCAGAGCGGATGCGCGTCCATGAACGCGACGATCTCGGAGAGCGCGCCCGCTTTGAGTTCGGCATCGGGATTGAGCAAGAACGCATAGGGAGCGTTCGTCTTCGCGAACGCGCGGTTGCACGCCGCGGCAAAGCCGAGGTTCGAACGATTCTCGACGATCTGCAAGCGCGATCCGTACCGCGCGCGCAGAAACGCGACGCTGCCGTCGGTCGAGCCGTTGTCGCTGACTACCACGTTCGCGAACGCCGGATCCGCGACGACCTCGGGTAGCGCGTAGACGCTGTCGAGTGCGGTGACGATCTTCTCGCGATCGTTCCAGCAAACGACGACGACGTCGACTCGCGCGTTCACGGCGAGACGCCGTCGGACAAACGTTTGCGCGCTTGCAGATACGGCCAGACGAACGGATCGATGTCGCCGTCGATCACGCCGCCCGCGCTGCCGACCTCGACGTTCGTGCGATGGTCTTTGACCATCGTGTACGGCTGGAGCACGTAGGACCGGATCTGCGAGCCCCATTCGTTGGCCTGACGTTCCCCGCGCAGCGACGCGAGCTTCGCTTCGCGTTCTTCGATCTCGCGCTGCACCAGGCGCGAACGCAGCATCGTCATCGCGACCTCGCGATTCTGCATTTGCGATCGTTCCTGCTGCGACGCGACGATGATGCCCGAGGGCACGTGCGTGATCCGGATCGCGGACTCGGTCTTGTTGACGTATTGGCCGCCGGCGCCGCCCGCTTTGTACGTTTCGATCTTGAGGTCTTCGGGTTTGACGTCGACGTCGATCTTCTCGTCGGTCGCGATCTCCGGGACGATGTCGACCGATGCGAAGGACGTATGCCGCCGGTGCTGCGCGTCGAACGGCGACATCCGGACCAACCGATGGACGCCGCGTTCGCCTTCGAGCATCCCGTAGGCGTTGCGTCCGCGTACGAAAAACGCGACCGATTTGAGGCCGGCTTCTTCTGCCGGCGATTCCTCGGCGACGTGCGTCGCGAATCCCTTGCGCTCCGCCCAGCGCAGATACATTCGCGCGAGCATCTGCGTCCAGTCGGCCGCATCGACGCCGCCCGCGCCCGCATGGATCGAGACGATCGCGCCGTGGCCGTCGTACTCGCGATCGAAATTCGCGGCCATCTCGAGCTTGTCGACGCCTTCCTGTGCGCCGCCGAGCAGCGTGTCGACCTCGTCCGCCGCGCCTTCTTCATCGCCGAGGATTTCGAGCGTTTCGCGCGCGTCGGAGAGCGCTTTGCCCACCGCATCGATCTCTTCGCGCTCGGCCCGCAGGTCGGCGAGCTGCTTCATGATTCGTTGGGCCGATTCGGCGTCGTTCCAGAAGCCCTCGTCGCGCGTGCGAAGGTCGAGTTCGGCTATCGAGCGTCCTTTGCGAGCGTAGTCAAAGACGCTCCTTGAGCGTCGTGAGGCGTTCGTCGAGACGTGCGATGGTGGTGAGGTGCGAATCGGACATGTCGCCCGATGCTTTTCTTTTCGAGAAAGCGTTCCCCGCAATGGTTCGCTAGCGCACGCTTCTCGGAAAGTTCCCAGCCGCCGCTACACGTTAAGAAATTCTCGCCGATGATTCCTATATCATGATTACAAGTCGCTTGCTCCGACTGGGTATCGTGATCGTCTCGATGGTGCCCATCACCGCGTGCCAGCAGGGCGCGACGGTCGGTCCGTATCCATCGAGCAGGATCACGGCTACCCCCACAGCCACCGCCGCCACTCCGACGGCGTCTCCGACCGGCGGCGTATTACCGACCGCCACCCCAACCGCAACGGCGAGCGCGGGCGTCACCGCGACACCGACGGCGAGCGCCACCGCCACGGCCACCGCATCTGCCGGAGCCGCCGGCCAGCTGACGATTTCGCCGAATCCGCTCAACTTCGGAGTGCTCGCGGTCCTCGGATCGACGCAGACCGCGACGATTTCGCAGACGAACTATAGCGGCCCGTTCACGCTGCCCGCAAACCCGGTCACGTGCTCGAACGGCATCTTGAACATCCCGGTCACCGCCACTATCTCGGGCTCGACGCTCACGATCGCGCTCGGCATCCTCGGCGTCACCGGGAGCTGCGTCGTCACCGTCGACGGCGGCAACGGCATGTCCGGCACCGAGACCGTCAACCTCGCGGTTCCGCTCGGAACGCCGCCATCGGCTGGCCCGTTCGTCTTCAACCCGGATCCGATCACCTTCAACGTCCTCGACGGCGTCACCGGATCCACCGCGACGACGACGGTTTCGGAAGCCGGCTACAACGGCGCCTTCACGCTGCCGGCGACCCCCGTCAGCTGCCCGTTCAACCTCGTGCCGCTCACCCAGGTGACGGCCACGATCAGCGGTTCGACGGTCACGGTAACGACCGGAGCGCTCAACGCGAGTCTTCTCGGATCGTGCGACGTCACGGTCGACGACGCGAACGGCCATTCGGGCGCCTTCGCGGTGAACTTCCAGCTCCTCTGACCCTTCACGCTCCTCGACACGAGGGAACGCCGGCATCGCCCTCGCGATGCCGGCGTTTCTTCGCGGGTTAGAAGGGCAGCACGTGATGCGGTCCGCGCGCGTATGCCGCGAGAGCGGCGCCGATGAACGCGATGCCTGCGATCGCGAGAAGCGGCGCGAAACGCGCGGGTTTTCGCTCGACGGCGGAACGCGCGAACGCGATCGCGCCCACGCAGAACAGCACGAGACCGAGATAGAATGCGCCGGCCGCCACGCTTTCGATCGAAGACATGGCGGCGCTCGCGTTCGTTGTTGCTCGGCGGCCTAGGCGGTGACGCCGCCGTGGCAGCGTTTGTACTTCTTACCGCTGCCGCACGGGCACGCTTCGTTGCGGCCGACCTTCGAATCGGCCTTCGCGGGCTTGCGCGGCTCGTCGTCGCCGAGATTGGTGTGCACGTTGCGCGTCACGGGTTCGGGCTCGGGTCCGAGCAGACGTTGCGCGAACGCGGGATCGAGGCGCGACGCTTGGAAACGCTCGGGCTGCGCCGGTTCTTCGGGCTGCGGCGGCGCGATCGAGCCGTCGGGAATCGGCGGAAACGCGGGCGCGCTCTCAGCGACGCCGTTCTCGTAGGGCTCGAGCGCGGCTTGCGGGCCGCCCTCGACGCCTGCGGTCGCGACGGCATTGGGGTCTTCGGTGAACTCGATGACGATATGGAAGATCGCCTTGATCGCTTCGTCCGCGATGTTGTTCTTGAGGTCTTCGAAGATCTCGTACGCTTCTTTTTCGTACTCCACGCGCGGGTCTTTCTGACCGTAACCGCGCAAGCCGATGCCCGTCTTGAGCGCGTCCATCACGTAGAGATGGTCGAACCACATGCGGTCGATGATCGGCAGCATGATGTAGCGCGACTCGATGATGCGCATGACGTCGGGCGTGAGTTCTTGCTCTTTGGCGTCGTAGGCCGCATGAGCGGCTTCGCCGAGCTTCGCCTTCATCGCGTCGCGATCGAGCTTCTCGAGATCGGCTACGGCGACGTATTGCCGGACGGGGAAGATCTGCTCGAGTTCGTTTAGGATCTCCTCGAGATCCCACTCCGACGGGTGCACGTTCTCGGGAGCGCTCTGATCGACGGCCTGCGCGACCTTGTCGTCGAGCGTCTGGAGCATGAAATCGCGCAGCGACTCGCCCTTGAGCACTTTGCGCCGTTCGGCGTAGATGATTTCGCGCTGCTTGTTCATGACGTCGTCGTATTCGAGCGTGTTCTTGCGCGCTTCGTAGTGGTAGTTTTCCACTTTCGATTGCGCGCGCTCGAACGACTTCGTGATCAACTTGGCTTCGATCGGCGTCTCGTCCGTGAAGCCGACCATGTTCATGATGTTCGTAATGCGTTCGGCGCCGAAGAGGCGCATGATCTCGTCTTCGAGCGAAACGTAGAAACGCGTCGACCCGGGATCGCCTTGACGGCCCGCACGGCCGCGCAATTGGTTGTCGATGCGCCGCGATTCGTGGCGCTCCGTGCCGATGATGTGCAGTCCGCCGAGTTCGGGCACGCCGTCGCCGAGCTTGATGTCGACGCCGCGGCCCGCCATGTTCGTCGCGATGACGACGGCGTTGCGCTGTCCCGCATCTTTGATGATCTCGGCTTCGCGCTCGTGATATTTCGCGTTGAGCACTTCGCACGCGACGCCGCGCCGGCGCAGGATCGACGCGAGGCGCTCGCTCTTTTCGATCGAGCGCGTGCCGACGAGAACCGGACGGCCCTTCGCGTGCTCGGCCACGATCTCGTCGACCACGGCTTCGAACTTCGCGTTCTCGGTTTTATAGACGATGTCGCCGCGATCTTCACGCGCGATCGAACGATTGGTCGGAATGACCACGACGTCGAGGCCGTAGATGTCGCGGAACTCGCGCTCCTCGGTTTTCGCCGTACCCGTCATCCCGCCCAGCTTCTTGTAGAGCCGGAAATAATTCTGGAACGTGATCGTCGCGAGCGTCTGATCTTCGCTGCGTACCGCGAGCTTCTCTTTGGCTTCGATCGCTTGATGGATGCCGTCGGAATAACGCCGGCCGTACATCAGGCGGCCCGTGTACTCGTCGACGATGACGACTTCGCCGTCCTTGATGATGTACTGCTGTTCGTTGTGGAACAGATTCCACGCTTTGAGCGCGGCGTTGAGCTGGTGCGTGAGTTCGAGGTTGCGCTGGTCGTAGAGGTTCTGGATGCCGAGCATCTTCTCGACCTTGGCCACGCCCTCTTCGGTGATCGGCACCGCGTGGGCTTTTTCGTCGACCGTGAAATCGACGTCTTTGATCAGACGCGGCATCAGCTGTGCGAACTTGCCGTAGAGTTCGGTCGCGTCCTGACCCTGACCGGAAATAATCAGCGGGGTGCGCGCCTCGTCGATGAGGATCGAATCGACTTCGTCGACGATCGCGAAGAACGGATCGCGCTGCACCATGTCTTCGATGTGATGCGCCATGTTGTCGCGCAGATAATCGAAGCCGACCTCGTTGTTGGTGACGTAGGTGATGTCGCACAGATACGCCGCGCGGCGTTCCGGCGGCGGCAGGTCGTGCTGGATCACGCCGACCGTGAGGCCGAGGAAATTGTAGAGCGGCGACATCCACTCGGCGTCGCGCCGGGCGAGGTAGTCGTTGACGGTCACGAGGTGGACGCCGCGTCCGAGCAGAGCGTTGGCATACACGGCGAGCGTGCCGACGAGCGTCTTGCCTTCGCCCGTCTTCATCTCGGCGACTTTGCCTTCGTGCAGCACCTGACCGCCCATGATCTGCACGTCGAAGTGACGCATGCTCAAGATGCGTTTGCCGGCTTCGCGGCAGACCGCGAAGACTTCGGGCAACATCTCGTCGAGCGCGGCGAGCTGGGCGTCCGGACCGCCCGCCTCGGCGAGCCGCGCGCGGAACTCGACCGTCTTCGCGGCCAGCGCTTCGTCGGAGAGTGCGGAGATTTCGGGCTCGTACGCGTTGGTCGCGGCGACCGTACGGCGGAGGCGGTTGACCTCGCGCTCGTTCGCGTCGAATATCTTTAAGAAGGCCATTCTGAGCTAAAAACCGTTCTAGAGCGTGCGAGGTTCCGCCTAGGACGATTCTTGCCTAGGCATGAGAGGCGGGTGAGAGCGAGTCGTTGGGCAGGACGAGCGTGAAGGTGGACCCTTCGTTTTCGATCGAGTCCACTTCCAGGCGCCCGGCATGGACGTCGACGATTTTCTTTGCGATGTACAGTCCGACGCCGGAGCCCGATATGCCGCGCGAACGCGCATTGGTCCCGCGTCCGAACCGGGCGAACACGAATTCCCGTTCCGCGGCTGGAATGCCGATCCCGCGATCGGAAACGGCGACGCGCGTCTCGCCGTCCGCGACGTCGATCGCGATTTTCACCGGCCCCGTCGAGTATTTGAGCGCGTTCCCGACCACGTTGTCGATGACGTGGCGCAGGCGCGAACGGTCGAACGACACGATCGCGGGTTCCTCGGGCGCGACGATCTCGATGCGTTCCTGATCGCGATCGAGCGGCAGCGCGACGAGCCGGACGAACTCGGTGATGTCGTCGGGCGACCGCTGCAGCGAGAACCCCGCACTCTGGGTCGCCGCCAGCGCGAGCGCGTCGTCGCTGAGCTTGGCCAGTCGCTTGGTCTGCTCGACGATCGTTTCGGCACTGCGCTTGATGTCCGAATCGCCCGTGTCCAGCATGAGCTCCGAAAATCCGGAGATGACCGTGAGCGGTCCCTTGAAATCGTGCGCGAACATCGCCATCAAGTCGTCTTTGA
>CAZZUZ010000048.1:0-11811 GCA_964657315.1 Vulcanimicrobiota bacterium | reverse complement strand
TCCGATCGGCGGCGGTTCCGGCTCCGGAACCTCCGCGACGCCGACGCCGAAGCCGGGTTCCGGCGGCACGGCAACCGCGACGCCCAGCGCGTCGCCGACGGCGACCTCGACGGCGCCTTCGCAGCAGAGCGCGATCGCCGCTCCGACGGCACCGCCGGACGATCCGGCTCACACCAACGTCGTGCCGGCCGTACCCGCAACCGGTTGCCGCGCGGGACAGACGTACAATATCTACGTCGATTCGGGACCGACGGACATCTCGCCGACGGGCTCGCTCGAGGCGTTCACCGTTTTCGAGCCGACGTCGCTGTGCGCGGGCAAAACGTACCCGCTCGTCTTCAACGGGCCAGGCTTCGGCGGCTCGCGCACGAGCACGGCCGGTTCGTTCGCGTCGCTCAATAACGCGGGGTACGGCGTCATCAGCGTCGACGAGGCCGGCGAAGGTGAAGACGGCGGCAAGATCCGCGTCATGGATCCCGATCAAGAGGGCGTGATGCTGCTCGCCGTGATGAACTGGGCGCAAGCGAAGCTCACGTGGCTCGCGTACGGACCGACGAACGACGGCCTCGATCCGCACGAACCGATCTACGGCGCCGACGGCGGCTCGTACGGCGGCATGTATCAATTCATGCTGCTCAACGTCGACAAGCGCCATCGTCTGCGCGCGATCACGCCGCAGATCACGCCGGCCGATCTCAACTATTCGCTGTTCCAGGGCGGGACGATCAAGACGCTGTGGGATGCCGAACTGTTCGCGATCGGGCAAACCGCGGGCAACGGCACGAAACGCGCGCAGTACGACAATTACGTCAACGACGGCTTCATCAGCGATTTCGCGACCAATTCCGAAGATCCGAGCTTCCACGATTTCTTCGGCTACCACAGCGTCGATTATTTCTGCAACGGCGCGTCGATCGCGACCAACGGCGGTCCGGGCACGGCGCCCGATTTGCCGGCGACCACGGCTCCTCCCAAGATCAACGCGCTCATCTTCATCGGCGTACGCGACACGCTGTTCAACTTCAATAACGGCTACATGAACTACAAATGCATGCAGCGCGGCGGCGGCGACGTACGACTGCTGAGCTACCAGACCGGACACAACGCGCTAGGCACCGTTCCCGATCCGTACGTGACGCTGTTCTATCCGAGCAACGACGACATGGACTCGCGCTGCGGCACGCTCGCGCAAGCCGATGCGGAGCTTGCGTGGTTCAATCAGTACCTCAAAAACATGCCGGGTGCCGCGAGCAGCATCCCGCAGAATCCGTGCATCTCGCTTTCCGACGGCGACGGCGTCGTCGTACCCGCGGTCTCGACGTATAACGGCAGCGGAGGCGTACCGGAAACGTCCTTTACGGTTCCGTCCTCCACGACGGTCGTCGCGGGTGTGACGCCCGATGCCGGCGCTGCGGCGCCGCTGCCCAATATCGTTCCGCTCTATACCGCGGGACCCGGCGGCGACGTCGTTGCGGGCATCCCGCACCTCGTCGTCGACATCGCGGGCGTCGGCGGCGTGACCGCCAACGTGCCGACGGTCTATGCCGGCCTCGGCGTCCTGCACGCGTCCAACGCGACCGTCTGGGATCTCGTCGACAACGAAGTGTCGCCGCTCGTGGGCACGGGACACTTCGACGTCGACATGGTCGGCGGCGGCATTCGCCTGCAGCCGGGCGATCGGGTCGCGCTTCTGATCTTCGGATTTTCCAATCAGTATGCGGCGACGGGCAGCGTGTCGGCGACCAAACCCGTGCCCGTACCCGTGACGGTCAGCGGCAAGGTCTACGTTCCGGACATCGGTCCCATGGCCGCCAACATTTAAGATCCTAACTATCTCCAATCAAGGTTCATCGATGATCTCTCCTCGCCACGTCCTCGCGCTGCTCGCGCTCTGTACCCTGCCCGCCGTCGCCGCCTGCAGTAGCGGCGGTGCGACGATCGGTTCCGCCGGGCCGCGTCCGGCCGGCGGATCGTCGGCCGCTCCGACGGCGATGCCCGGTTCGACCGCGACTCCGTCCGCCGCACCCGTGGCGACGCCGAGCGCGAGCGCGCCGCCGCAGCAGAGCACCATGGCGGCGCCGACCGCACCGCCGGACGATCCGGCCCACACCAACGTCGTGCCGGCCGTGCCCGCCACCGGCTGCCGCGCGGGATCCTCCTACAATATCTACGTCGATTCGGGTCCGACCGATCTCTCGCCGACGGGTTCGCTCGAGGCGTTCACCGTGTTCGAGCCGTCACAAATCTGCGCGGGTCGAACGTATCCGCTCATCTTCAACGGACCGGGCTTCGGCGGATCGCGCACGAGCGCCGCGGGATCGTTCTCGCAGTTTACGAGCGCGGGCTACGGCGTCATCAGCGTCGACGAGGCCGGTGAAGGCGAAGACGGCGGCAAGATCAACGTGATGGATCCCGATCAAGAGGGCGTGATGCTGATGGCCGTCATGAATTGGGCGCAAGCGAAGCTCACGTGGCTCGCGTACGGACCGACCAACGACGGAGC
Organism: Vulcanimicrobiota bacterium; assembly: GCA_964657315.1. Taxonomy (GTDB): domain Bacteria; phylum Vulcanimicrobiota; class Vulcanimicrobiia; order Vulcanimicrobiales; family Vulcanimicrobiaceae; genus CAZZUZ01. The sequence continues at coordinate 9,308 of CAZZUZ010000048.1, read as the reverse complement.
CGATCCGCACGAACCGATCTACGGTTCCGAAGGCGGCTCTTACGGCGGCATGTACCAATTCATGCTCCTGAACATCGATAAGCGCCATCGCCTGCGCGCGATCGTACCGCAGATCACGCCGCACGACTTGAACTTCTCGCTTTTCCCGGGCGGTTCCATCAAGACGATGTGGGATGCCGTGCTGTTCGCGGGCGGTCAAACGGCCGGCAACACGATTCCCAACGCCGATTTCAACCCGTACATCGATGCAGGTTTCGTCAGCGATTTTGCGACGAATCAAGAAGACTCGGGCTTCCACGATCTCTTCGCCTATCACAGCGCAGACTATTTCTGCAACGATCAGACCATCGCGACCAACGGCGGAGCCGGCACCGCCCCGTGGCTGCCCCCGACGAGTGCTCCGCCGAAAATCAACGCGCTCATCTGGATCGGCGCGCGCGACACGCTGTTCAACTTTAACAACGGTTACGGCAACTACCAGTGCATGCAGCGCGGCGGCGGCGACGTACGGCTGCTCAGCTATCAGACGGGCCACAACGCACAGGTCGCGAACGGCCTCGACGGCATCGGCGCGGTTCCCGATCCGTACGTGACGCTGTTCTATCCGAGTAACGACAGTCTGGACTCGCGCTGCGGTACGCTCTCCGAATCGGCCGCCGAGCTCGCCTGGTTCAACCAGTACCTAAAAGGCCAGCCCGGCGCGGCTTCGATGATTCCAAAGAATCCGTGCGTCTCGCTCTCGCTCGGCGACGGCGTAACGATGCCGCAAATTCCGACCTACGCGAACGGGATGGACAAAGCGTATTCGTTCTCGATGCCCGCGGTCGTCGCGGGCATTCCGCCCGACAGCGGCACGCCGTCGGCCGTTCAAAACGTCACCGTTCTCTACACCGCGGGTGCGACCGGCGACGTCGTCGCGGGCATTCCGCACGTGGTGATGGACGTCGCCGCCGTCGGAGCGGCCACGAACGTTCCGACGATTTACGTGGGTCTCGGCGTGCTGCACGCTTCAAATCCCGTCGCATGGGATCTCATGGACAACAACGTGCTGCCGGTCGTCGGCACGGGCCACTTCGATGAGGACATCATCGGCGGCGGCATCCGGCTGCAGGCCGGTGACGAGCTCGGCATCCTCGTCTTCGGATCGTCGACGCAATACGCGGCGACCGGATCGGTCAGCGCGACGAAGCCCGTGCCGGTACCGGTCTCGGTTTCCGGCAAGGTGTACGTGCCCGACATCGGGCCCGCCGCCTCGAACATTTAGTCCCTAACCAATACTTCCGGAGCCGTTCACGAACGCCGCACGCCGTCTCGTCTCGCTGCTCGTCCCGTGCAGTCTACCCGCCCTGGCCGCCTGCAGCAGGGGCGGTGCGACGGTCGGCTCCGCGGGTGCCGGGGGCGCTCCGCCCGCGAGCGGCAACGCGACGGCGAGCCGTCGACACCGTAGAGAACGTCGCGTCGCCCGGCGACATCGGCTCGCTCGTCACCGCGAACTACGGCGTGGTGAGCATCGACGAGCGAGGCTTCGGTGAGGACATATCACCGCAGCGATTATTTCTGCAACCAGCAGCCGATCGCGACCGATGGCGATGCGGGCTCGATGCCGCTCTTCGCGCCGACGTATCCGCCGAAGATCAACGCCATGCTGTGGCAGGGTATTCGCGATACGCTCGGGCCCGCGTTTACCGCGCCCGGCGTAGTCGCGGGTCTGCCGTATCTGCAGGTCGACATCGAACCCGTGACCGGGGGACTCGGCGAGCCGATCTTGTACTTCGGCCTCGGCCAGATGCATGCGAACGAACCCGGCACCTACGACCTGCTCGACAATCAGATCGCGCCCGTGCGCGGGACCGGGACGCACACGCTGGACGTGACGGGCATAGCGGCGCGCGTCGCCGCGGGCGATCGACTCGCGCTGCTCGTCTACGGCGAGCACGATCAGTATGACGCGACGGGCGCGATCAACATCGTAGCGCCCGCGGTCGTGACCGTCACCAGTACCGGCGACGTCTACGTTCCGATCGTCAATAACGCCGTAACGGCGCCCTGATGCCGGTACTGGAAGCGGCAGCGAGACCGTCGCCGCTGCCGTTCGTGCTCGGCCTCGTCATGATCGCAGTCGCCTTTTCAGGCATCTTCTTGCTAGCGAAGACCGGCGCCCGTACGCATGCGGTCGCTAACGACCCGTTGTGCGGGACCGCGATTACCGCGACATCGCGTAGCGCAGCGGGGAACGGTGCCTGCCAAATCGTCGGAGGCACGATCGCCCGCGCGAAGCGTCTGAGGGGCACGCCGTACGTCGCGTTCTCTTCCGACGACGGGCGCGTTTCGGAAATCGCCTTGCCGCGCGCAACGGACGACGACCTCGTACGTCTGCAACGCGACGCTAAGACCCGCGCGGCCTTCGAGCTGGTACTCGGAACGCCCGTACGGCTCGTGACGAAATCGGGAGACTTCGCCATCGACGGGTCCGAGGACGCCCTTCACGCCGTCGGCGTCGGGCTCGTCGCAGCGGCGCTGTCGTATTTCGCCGCCTGGATCGCGATTTCGGCACTCATCGCGCGCCGGATCCGCTGATACGTAGCGCGATCGTTCTAGGCGACCGAGATGAGCCGGCAGCATCTTTTGGGGTACACGACCGCCATGACCGATCAAGAAGTAGCCCCATACATTGGGAAGCCCGTACGCGTAACGCTTGCCGACGGAACGATCCTCGCCGGAAAGCTCCTCGGTGAAGATGGCGGCCACGGCCACGGCCACGTTCATTACGCCGTCGAGAGTTCGCCCGTCGAAGAAGGCGGAAAGCCGGTCCACGCGATGATCCACGGATCCGCGCAGATCACCGATATCGAAGATGCCTCGAACGACCCTGCAGCCTCCTAACGGTCTCTCGCAGACGGCGGGCGGTTCTCCGGCTCCCGAGCAGGAAGAACCGCGGGGTGAGGCCGTTCGCGTGTGAACCGATGCTCGTGGCGACGGTAATGACGTCGTCCACGTTTGCGTCCGCGGCCGCGCTCCATCGCACTTTCGGGCGAAGTATACGATCGCGCGTCGGGCAAGCCCGTCGCCGGTGACCGACGCGCTGGGCGAACTTTCGAGACGTGCCGTACTCCGCGCTGCACGACGTCGACTCTCCTTCGCCTCAACGGCCACTCGGGCAGCCAATCCGCAGCAACTCACGGGCTACGTCTCTGCCGACGCTTCGCTCGAGCGCACGCTCTCGAACCGGCTCGCGTTTGTGCTCGTCGTCTCCGACGTCTTCGGCAGCCACGTACGGACTCGTCGGCGAAGCGATCCCTTACGACGCTGACCCTCGCCGCTTCGGCGCTCTGTCAGGAGTTTTCATGCAAGGACCACTTCTTGCCGTAATCGCGGCGTGTCTCGTACTCACGGCTGCGGCGTGTTCCAAACACGATGCATCGAGCGGCGCGACGGATGCTCCCGCAGCCGCGACTACCGACGCCGCCGCACCGCCGCAGGCGTCGGGCGCGTCGCCGTTGCCTGCCGCAGGCGCGACCGATGCCATGCCGGCGAGTGCGGATCCGGCGTCTGCGGCAACGTCGCCCGATCCCTCCGCTTCGGGAAGCACGGCCGGCACGAGCGAGGTCGACGCGCCGATCTATCCCGGCGCCACGCTCGCGCAAAATCAGCTGATCGACACCACGGCGAACGGCGTCCACGTCGTCGTCGCGTCCCTCACGACGCCCGACGATTTTGCAACGGTCGACGCGTGGTACAAATCCCGCCTGAGTTCGTATACGCCGATGAGCCTGCAAATGTCCGACGCGCAGATGTCGTCGTACACGCAAGGCTCGGATTCGACGCCGCCCTTCCACTCGATCACGATCACGCGCAAACGCGACCTCGAAACGAAAGTCGCCACGCAGATCGTCATTTCGATCAAAGTAAAAGCTCCGTAGACCGCCAATCCACGTTCAAAGCTCCTCTTCCGAGTAAAGGCGCCGACACGATGCTTCACTATTGTCCGCAGTGCGGGACGCCGTCCGATCCCGTGACGGGCGTCTGTCCGCAGTGCTCGCCCGCCGCGGCGCAACAGCCCTCCTATCAGCAGTCGTCGTACCAGCAGCCGTACGGGCAGATCGCGACGGCACAGCCGCTCAAATTCTACGAGGCCCCGCCGGCATCGCGCTTCTCGGGGCAGTGGAACTGGGGAGCGTTTCTGCTCAATCCGTTCTGGCTCATGAACCACGGTAACGTCGGCCTCGGCATCGGCGTGCTGGTCTGTCAGTTCATTCCGTTGCTCAACATGTTGACGCTCGTTTCCGCGATTTACTACGGCATCAAAGGAAACGACATCGCCATGCGTTACCGCAATTTCGCGGATGAAGCGCAGTTCGTCGCGGTGCAGAACGCATGGCGAAATTGGGGCTTCGGACTGTTGATCGTCGGCCTCGTCTTCGGTTTCTTAGCCGTCGTCCTCAGCGTGATCGGTGCTGCGATGATGGGCGCCCACTCGCACTATTGAGCGTATCGCGCGCGTCGCAAGCGCAGCCCGCTTGCGACCGTCGCGAGAGCGGCGAACCCGCACGCGATCCACAGCGTCGTGGGGACGGCGTGAAGCACCGCGGCTCTCGCGGCCCCCGCAACGGTCGCAGAGGCGCCCCACGCGCCAAAGACGATCGCTACGAGCGACGCGCCGAGGGTCTGTCCGCTGACCCGCAGTGCGGCGAGCAGGCCGCCCGCGCTCGAACTCTTCTCGCGCGGCGCGCTGCCGATCAGTTCGCGATTGTTCGGTGACTGAAAGAAGCCGAAACCGAGTCCGCAGATCGCGCCGTGCAGCACGATCGCATAGACGCTCGACGTCGCGGGCAGCGTGGCGTAGAGCGCGAGCCCGAGGGTGAGCAGCGCGAGTCCACCGGTTGCGAGGATCCCGACCGGATAGCGATCGGAGAGCCGCCCGGCGATCGGAGCGACGATCGCGATCGAGACGGGCCACGCGGTCAAAAGCAGACCCGACTGCAGCGGCGTCTTCCCGAGCGCTTCCTGAAAGTAAAACGGCAGCGCCACGAACGCCAGACCTTGCGCTGTAAAAGTCGCGAACGAGGTCATCGCCGCGGACGAGAAGGCCGGAATCTTGAAGAGATCGAGCGCGATCATCGGCTTCGCGAGCACGAACTGCCGTCGCGCGAACCACGCGAACGATCCCAATCCGGCGAGCAGGCGCAGCACGATCGACCACGGCGGCTCGGCGCGAGCGAAACCGTCGAGACCCCAGATGACGAACGAAAAGCCGACGGCGCTGGTGACGACGCTCGCGACGTCGAGTCGTCCCGGACGCGTGCGATCGGCGGGCAGTGCGCGGTTCGTGGCGACGTTGAGCAGCCCGAGCGGAACGTTGATCGCGAAGAGCCACGGCCACGGAGCGATCGCGAGAACGAATCCACCGATCGACGGTCCCGCCGCGGCGCTCGTCGAGACGACCAGCGCGTTGATGCCGAGCGCGCGGCCGAGCTGCGCGCGCGGAAAGATTTCTCGCAAGAGCGCGGGACTGATCGACATGATCGCGGCCGCTCCGAAGCCTTGAAAGACGCGGGCGAGCACGAGCACGGTGAGCGAGCGCGAACACGCACACGCGAGCGAACCGGCGATGAAGAGCCAGATGCCGACGCGATACACGCGCGCGGGGCCGCGCAGTTGGCCGAGCGCCGCGAACGGCAGGATCGACATCGTCACGGCGAGCTGGAAGCCGTTGACGACCCAGATCGAGGCGGCGGGCGATGCGTGCAGATCGCGCGCGATCTGCGGAAGGGCGGTGTTGGCAATCGAGCCGTCGAGGACGGCCATGAAGATCGCGATGGCCATCGAGAGGTAAGCGACGCGCCGCTGCGCGGGTTCTAATCCGTCGGGTTCGGACTCTGGGACTGCGGACAACGACTCATGCTTTCGGAAAGTCCGGACCCGTGCGTCCGGCCTCCAAATCGTATCTCCAATCACTGACCGTCATGAAACGGCCTTTGGGATATTCTCCCCGGACCTCGCCGATTTTCTCGAAGCCGGCTTTCTCACAAACGCGATTGGAGGCGATATTTTCGATCGAGGGGTACGCGTGGAGGAAGCGTCGCGCGCTTTTTTTGCGCAGGAGCGAGACGATCGCGAGCGCCGCTTGCGTCGCGATTCCCCGGCCGGCGAATTCGGTAAATACTTGCCATCCAGTCTCGTAGACGTCCGTGCCGTTCCACTCGCGCTGCCAATAGCCGGTCGTTCCCGCGGTATCGAAGTCGGGCCCGAACGCGATCGTGAACATCTCGCCCGCGCCCGAGGAGGCGAGCGCGAGATACCGTTCGTGGCGGCGTACGAGCGCATCGGGGCTCTCCGGTCCGCCGAGATACGTCATCATCTGCGGGTTTCCGATCGTCCGATCCAAAACCGCAAGATCGGCCGCAGTCCAGGGCCGGAGTGTAAGCATGAATCCTCATTCGAGGTCGCGCCGGCAACGGGCCTTCGCATTCTCGGTTTGTGAGCCGGCGATCTCGTGACAATTTACGATGCATTTATTTAAGTTCGCGGCACCTTTTAGAGTTCCAACTGCGATCATGTTGAAGGGCGAACGGTCCACGGTTCGTCGACTGACGAGCGTCTGAATAAATAGTTCATTGTGATATTGGCCCCAGGCCGACAAAAAAAAAAGGCTGCTCTCGCTGCCTTTTTGCATCATATGACCCAGACACTGACAATTAATTTGACGCGATTGACGATTTGAAGTAGTGTACTATGCTTTTGCTATCATCGACGAAGCGCCAGCCGCCTTCTGCGTAAATCTGGTAAGGCTTTGATGGGACGATCGGCCCGCAGTTTGAGTCGAAGAATTTTTCATCGATTATAGCAGACTGCCCCTTTTGCAGAATAAGTAAAGGTGGCGGTGAAGCTAAATAGACGTCATTGTCAGGCGGTGAAGTTGACACAGAACCATCGGCCGTCGTAACTCGATAATCGCTTGGTCCGTGAAAATGAGCGTGGCACGATGAATGCATCGGGGAAAACTGTGTCGCAGAACCGATTTTAGCAAAGAGTTGCAGATCACTGGGGCTTATCACAATTACATTGCTTGTAGAATTTTTGACCGTCACCGAAGCATAGGCCTTTTGAGAATCAGCTGCTGTGACTGCAACTTCCAGAACGACGTCTTGCGACATTGCCATCGCTTTTGCGGCTGCGATAAAAAAAATCATCGCAAAAATTGCAGTAAAGCGCTGCACATGATTCACGCTCTTTGTCCGACTATCTATCGACATTTTGCGACCACCTCGTCATCAATATTTCCGTAGTATGGAAAGACTGCAGTCTACGTCGGATCAGTAGTGACCGGAACGATATGCGGGACTGGGGGTACTTATTCGACTCGCGCTGCCCAATAGCCGGTCGTTCCCGCGGTATCGAAATCGGGCCCGAACGCGATCGTGAACATCTCGCCCGCGCCCGAGGAGGCGAGCGCGAGATACCGTTCGTGGCGGCGTACGAGCGCATCGGGGCTCTCCGGTCCGCCGAGATACGTCATCATCTGCGGGTTTCCGATCGTCCGATCCAAAACCGCAAGATCGGCCGCAGTCCAGGGCCGGAGTGTAAGCATGAATCCTCACGAGCGCGCGATTTCCGTTCGAGACCTCGTCAAGCGCTATGGAAGCGTTACCGCCGTCGACGCAATCTCATTCGAGGTCGCGCCGGGAACGTGCTTCGGATTGCTCGGCCGCAACGGCGCGGGAAAGACGACCACGCTCGAGATGTGCGTCGGCTTGTCGCAGCCGACCTCGGGCAGCGTGCACGTTTCCGGTCTCGATCCCGCGAACCGCCGCGACTTCGCAGAACTGCGTAAAGTGATCGGCGTGCAACTCCAGACGACGTCGCTTCCGGAAAAAGCGCGCGCGAGGGAGATCCTCGATCTCTACGCCGTCTACTACGGCATGGCGAATCGAACGCTCGAGATCGCGCGGCGCGTCGGACTCGAAGACAAGCTCGATCGCTTCGTCGGCAAGATGTCGGGCGGGGAGCAGCAGCGCCTCGCGCTCGCCCTCGCGCTCTTGCACGATCCGGCGGTGATCTTTCTCGACGAGCCGACGGCGGGCATGGACGCTTACGGGCGGCGCATTCTCTGGGCCGAAGTCGAGCGGCTCAAGAACGAGGGGCGGACGCTCGTGCTCACCACACACTACATCGAAGAAGCCGAGCGGCTCTGCGACGAGATCTGCATCGTACAGTCCGGCAAAGTCGTCGCGCGGAATACGCCCGCAAAGCTCGTCGAAGAATTCGGCGGAGACGCGCACATCGATTTTTTGGCGCGCGGCTTCACGCCCGGTCCCGCGCTCGAAGCCTTCGGGATGTGGACGCGGTCGGGCGAGCGCTGGTCGGTCGGCGTTCGCGCCGAGGCCGGTCACGCGCTGGCCGCGATCGTCGCACACGCGACCGAAATCGGGAGTGCGATCGACGACCTCGATTTCCGCCGGCCGAGCCTCGAGACCGCATTCCTCTCGATCACGGGCGAGCATCTCGACGACGACCGCGCGAGCGCCGCGTGAACGCACTACGCATGCTCGCGGCGCAGACGCGATCGAATTTCACCTGGTATTTCTGGCGCGACTCGGAGATGGTCTTCTGGTCGCTCGCGATCCCGGTCTTCTTCTTGCTCACGTTTTCGTTCGCGCTCGGAAACGGCTCGGCGAAACAGACGTCGACGTTCCTCGTGCCCGGCATCATCGGCGCGCAGGTCCTCAGCTCCGGTTTTTGGGGCGTCGGCGCGATGCTCGCCACCTTCCGCGAGAAACGCGTGCTGCGGCGCGTCTATCTCACGCCGCTGCCGCCCTGGGTATTCTTTGCCTCGCTGATCGCATACCGCATGTCGCTGCTCGCGATGCAGGCCGCGATCCTCGCGGTGGTCGGCGCGTTCGTCTTCCACGTGCACGTGATCGGCAATCCGCTCTCGATCGCGTTCGTCCTCATCCTCGGCGCCGCGACGTTCGTCGCGCTCGGTACCGTCATCGGCGCGGTCGTGCGTTCGACCGAGAGCGCGAACAACATCGCTTCGGTCCTCACCGTGCCGCTCTCGTTCTTGAGCGATGCGTACTTTCCGATCGACCGGTTTCCACACGCCGTCGCGGGCGCACTCCATCTCCTGCCGTCGACGCAATTCATCGATGCCTTTCGCGGCGTCGCGATGTACGGCGATTCGCTCTCGCACTTCGCGGGCTGGATCGCCGTACTCGCGGCCTGGACTGTCGCCGGCACCGCGGTCAGCGCGCGCTTTTTCCGCTGGGTTTGAGCGCGAAAGACCGCGTCTGAGATCTTCGTTTCGTTCC
>CAZZUZ010000047.1:0-11829 GCA_964657315.1 Vulcanimicrobiota bacterium | reverse complement strand
CGCCCCGCTGCTGCTGCTCGGCGCGCCGCTGCTGCTGTTGCTCGGGGCGCTGCCGGCGCAGCCGGCGCGGCGCATCGTCGGCGTGTTGCGGGGCCGATTCGCGCACGCGATCGGCTTCCCGGTGGTGACGTGGACGCTCTTCATCGTTACGCTCTGGGCGATTCACTTCAGCGCGTTCTTCGAAGCCGCGCTCGAGAACGAGCCGCTGCATCTGCTCGAACACGCGCTCTATCTCGGCACCGCGCTACTCTTCTGGCTGCCCGTGATCGCGATCGGACCGACGCCGTGGGTCGACGGCCCGCTCGCGTTTCCGATGCGCATGCTCTACCTGCTCGTCGCGATGCCCGCCGAAGGTTTTCTCGGCTTCGCGCTCTACGGTTCGCGGCGCGTGCTCTACCCGCACTATGCGGCGGCGGGGCTCCCCGATCAGCAAAGTGCGGGCGAGATCATGTGGGTCGGCAGCGGCCTTGCGATGTTCGTCGCCTTCATGCTCGTCGCGATCGAGTGGTCGCGGCACGAACGGCGCGTCGCCGAACGCGCCGACGCGCGGGCCGATCGCGAAGCGCTAGTCGTCGCTTAGACGCGTGCCGTCGGCTTTGGTACCGGTGAAATAGATGACCCAGAAGAGCCCGCCGACGCCGAGCAGTCCTCCGACCAGACCTTCCGCCGCGGGTCCGGCGTAGTCCATCGTGAAGCCGCCGTACGCGGGCGCTTCGATCGTGAGGTAACGCACGTACGATGCGAGCGCGGCGACGTCTTTTTCCGAAAGCTGCGCCTGCGTGAATCGCGGCATGACGCCCGGTCCGATGCGAATCGCTTCGCTCACCTGATTTGCCGTAGCGGAGTAGAGCGGTAGCGCGACCCATTCGCCGCCCGCGCTCGCCCCTTCGCCCGCCGCGCCGTGACACGCTTGGCAGTTCTCTTCGAAGAGTTTGCGGCCGTGCGGGATCATCGCATCGTTCGTCGCGACCGCGGGCACTGGCCAATCGCTGCCGGCGCGCGACGTAACGTATGCGTCGAGCGCGTCGATTTGTTCGTTCGTGAAGTGCGGGTTGGAATGAACGGCTTGTAGCGATTTCATGGCGTCGGGCATACGGCCGGTGCCGACGTAGAAGTCGACGGCCGCGCCACCGTCTTTCTGCAGCGACGGAACGCCCGGCGAGCCGTTGAGATCGGCGCCGTGACAGGTGATGCAATGCGTATCGTAGAGCGCGCGGCCTCGTGCGATCGCCTGCGGGTCGTGCGACGAGTCGCGGCCTTGCGGCGCCCCCTGTTCGTAGATGAGATCCGCGCCGAGCCGCGGCTGCGACGGGAGCCGCGGATGCTCGCCGATCGGCTCGTCCTTCACGCCGTCGGCGAACGCTCCGGTCGCGCATGCGAGGAGAAACGCGCACGTCAGCGCGACGCGCGTCATGCCGGGCGGCTCTGCGGTTCGTCTTCGAAACCGCCCTGGGCGTTACGGATCAGGACCGCGCGCCTCACCTGCTCCCGGCCTTCCTTCGTGCGAAGTCGCGCCCGCAGCTCGAAGCCGATCGCGACCGCGAGCGGTCCCAAAACGAGCGGCGCTACGAGCGCTCCCCAACGGTAGACGTACATCAGCGTTTCGACGGGAATGTTGAAGAGTCGCGCCTGCACGTCGTCGCTTGCGGAGAAGCCGAGATCGGTAAGGAATGCGAGGCCCGCGACGCCGATGCCCAAGCGCCATGGCGCGTCGTACGGCATCTGATCGATATTGTGCGGGGAACGATCGCCCGAAACGCGCGCTTCGATGTACGGCCACGCATAGATGACGGCGAACATCGCGCCCGGCATCAGCAGTGCGGAGAAGAACAGCGGCCCGATCGTATGGTGGAAGAGCGTGATCGCCCACGGCGGCCCGATGCGCAGCGCACCGTCGAGCCACGCGACGTACCAATCGGGTTCCGCTGGCGACGCGACGGTCCACGGATCGTACGGTCCGTACATCCAGATCGGGTTGATCGCGAAGAAGCCGCCGAGGAACGCGATGACGGCGAAGGTCGCCGCGAGCAGCCCGATCGACTTCATGGCATAATATGGCCAAAGCGAGGAACCCACGAGTCGGCGTTCGGTGCGTCCGGGACCGGCGAACTGCGTGTGGTGCTGACGCCACAGAATCCCGAGATGCAGCGACATCGCCCCGACGATCGCGAGCGGCACGAAGAGGACGTGCACGATGTACAGTCGCGAGGTCATGATGTCGGTCGGATACTTGCCGCCGAAGAAACCGTACGAGAGCGACGTCCCGACCACCGGGATCGCCTGCGCGACCGACGCCGCGATGCGCAGGCCCGCGCCCGAAACGGCGTCGCCCGGCAGCGAATAGCCCGAGAAGCCGTCGATGATGGCGAGCAGCAGCAGCGTGACGCCGATGATCCAGTTGAGCTCGCGCGGCTTGCGGAACGCGCCGGTGAAGAACACGCGGCTCATGTGGAAGAAAATCGCGCCCGTGAAGACGATCGCGGCCCAGTGATGCATCTGCCGGATCAGCAGCCCCAGCGGCACGCCGAACGAAATGTTCATCACCGAAGCATAGGAAGTCGGGACCGTGCGACCCGCGAGGGGCGAATACGTTCCGACGTATTTCGTCGGCGCGTCGGAATCGTTGAAGAAGAATGCGACGAACGTTCCGGTGATCAGCAACACGATGAACGCGTACACACAGATCTCGCCGAGCATGAACGACCAATGGTCCGGAAAGACTTTCTTGAGCGCTTTCTTCGTGAACGCGGCCGAGCCGAGGCGGGTGTCGAGATAGCCGATGAACCGTTCGAGCATCAGCCTTTTTCCCAATACGGCGGTCCGACCGGAGTCGGAAAATCGCCGAGTGCTCGGAGCGTCCCGTCGGCCGCGAGGGCGATCGGCAGCTGCGGCAAGCCCGAAGACGCCGGACCGAACACGACGTTGCCGCCGGTGAGCACGTCGAACGTCGATTGATGGCACGGACAGAACAGCTGCCGGTCTTTCGCGCGATAGAGCGCGACGGGACAGCCCGCGTGCGTGCAGACCTTCGAATACGCGAGTAAGCCCTCGGGAGCCCACGACGCGCGATCCGCCGGCAGTTTGAGCTCGTCCGGCGGCACGCGTACGAGCATCGTTGCGGAATTCGCCATGTCGTCCGTGAGATGGGCCCCGGTACGGCCTTCGGGAAACACGGTGACGACGGAATTTATTTCGAGATCGCTCGCGTGCACGAGCGAGCCGTCTTCGCGTACGAGCCGGGCGCCCTTCGTCCAAGACGTGTGCGCGAGCGAATCGCTCGGCTGCGGGTCGGTCGATTTGGGGATGAACGAGCGCAGCGGAAAGAGTGCGGAGATGCCGACGACGCCGATCGTGCCGGCGAGCAATCGCACGAGCCACGTGCGCCGTGCGGCGATCGTCGTGAGGCCGTCCGTAAACGCGGTCTCGGCGTCCGCACGCGTCGCGTCGTCCGAACGCTCCGGCGGCATGTCTTCCACGCTATCGTCGTGCTTCATCAGCCGGCTTTCCCAGACGACGAGCGCCGCAGCTACGGCCATGAACGCGAGGCCGAGCGTCGCCGCGCCGATCTGCGTCTGCGCGCCGAAGGAGAAGTTGACCGCGAACCCGGTCGCCGCGAGCATCGCGACGACGAGCAGCGCTCCGACGACCGCGCCGTTTTTATCGAACAAAGTAGATCGTCCCCCAGATGAGCACCCACACCGCGAACACGAAGTGCCAATAAAAGCCGATGGCCTCGACGCCCGCGCGGCTGTCGCGTTCGAACGCGGTAGCCCGCATGCTGCCGAAGAGAATGCCGAGCATGATGATGCCGGCGCCGACGTGCAGCCAGTGGAAGCCCGTCATCGTGTAGTAGATCGTGCCGTACGCGTGCGAATCGATGCGGAACGGCGCCTTGACCCAGCCCTGTACGGCGATGAGTTCGAAAGCGATGCCGAGCAGCATCGTAACGCCGAGCCACATCCGCGCGACGAGCGTCGAGTTCTTCGCGATGTAGTGCGTGGTCAGCGCCATCGTCGCGCTCGAGATCGCGAGCAGGCCCGTACCGATCGACGACTCGAGCGTATCGAACGTCACGCCGGCCGGGGGCCAAGGACTGTCGGTCGAACGCAAGTTGTAGTACGCGGCGAGCAGACTTCCGAAAAACATCAGCTCGGACGCGAGGAACATCACGACCCCGAAGACGAGCGGATGCGTGCGCAGTGCGATCTCGCGCGACGGAGTCTTGCCCGAGAGCGATTGCGTCCGGATCGCTTGGAAGGGTGCGGCGTCGTCGCTCACGTGCTCTCCCGGATCAGGAAGCGGATGGCAAAAAAGAGTAACGACGCCGCGATGAGCGATGCGACCGCCGACGTGCCGGGCAAAAACACGACGCCTTGCACGAGCAGCACGGTCGCGGCCGCTCCGAGGATCGGCCAGTAGCTCTCGAGCGTGAAGCTGCCGAGATTTTCACCCGCGAGTTCCTTCGGATCGACGTCCGGCGCGTCGCTCGCGAGATTGGATTCCTTTTCCGCAACGACGATGTAGACCGCGACCGTGATCATCGCGACCGCCATCATGCCGAGCAGAATCGTCCCGACCAACTCGTGCGTCGCCCAGACGTACGCACTCGCGATGCCGAGCGCGAAGAGCATCGACGAGACGAAGAGCCGGACCGCGAGGCTCATCGCTGCGTTCCCTTTGCGACGTCGGGATGGTTCATGTCGAAGGTGGGCCGTTCCGAGCGGATGGGCGGCATGAAGGTGAAGTTGAGTTCGGGCGGCGGCGACGTCGTCGCCCATTCGAGCGTGAAGGCGTCCCACGGATTGTCGCCCGCCGGTTTGCGCTCGCAAATCGAGAGAATCAGATTCGCGACGAAGCATAGCACCGCGATCGCCTGGAGATACGCGCCAGCCGTCGAGATGCCGTTGAGCAGCGACCACCCCGGCAGGTCGGGATAGGTGTAGATGCGCCGCGTCATGCCCATGACGCCGAGGATCTGCTGCGGCGCGAACGTCATGTTGAAGCCCGCGAACAACAGCCAGAAGTGCCATTTGCCGAGCTTGTCGCCGAGCATGAAGCCGAAGAATTTCGGCCACCAGAAATAGAGCGCCGCGAAGAGCGCGAAGAGGCTGCCGCCGCCTAGCGTATAGTGAAAGTGCGATACCAAGAAGTAGCTATCGCGGGCTTGGAAGTCGATCGGCGGCGAACCGACCATGACGCCCGTGATGCCGCCGATGAGGAAGTTGAGCAGAAAGCCGACCGAAAACAGCATCGGCGTCGGAAAGCTCAGTTTACCGCCCCACATCGTGCCGATCCAATTGAAGAACTTGATGCCCGTCGGCACGCCGATGAGGAACGACGTCGCGGCGAAAAATGGGTCGACGGTCGCGCCGGTCGTAAACATGTGGTGCGCCCACACGCCCATCGAGAGCCCGGCAATCGCCATGCTCGCGAGCACGAGGCCGGTATAGCCGAACACGGGCTTGCGCGAGAACGTGCTGATGATCTCCGTGATGATGCCGAAATACGGCAAGATCATGACGTAGACTTCCGGATGCCCGAAGAACCAGAAGAGGTGTTGGTAGAGCAGCGCGCTTCCGCCGAGCGCGGGATCGAAGAAGTGACCGCATAGATGCCGGTCGATGAGCAGCATGCAGAGCACCGCCGTCAACGACGGAAACGCCATGAGCACGATCATCGACGTCGCGACGATCTCCCAGGTGAAGATCGGCACGCGCCACATCGTCATGCCCGGCGTGCGATAGATGAAGATCGTCGTCAGAAAGTTGACCGACGTGAGAATGGTCGAAATGCCCGCGATCATGAGGCCGATGATCCAGAGATCTTGACCCGATCCGAAGCCCATCTTCAGCGTCGAGAGCGGCGCGTACGCGGTCCAGCCGGCATCGGCGCCGCCGCTCGCCGCGAACGATCCCGAGAGCACGGTGAGCGAGCCGAAGAAGAACAGCCAAAACGAGAACGCGTTGAGGCGCGGAAACGCCATATCGGGCGCGCCGATCTGTAGCGGCACGAGATAGTTGCCCAGACCGATTCCGAAAGGCGCGATGACGAGGAAGACCATCGCGGTGCCGTGCAGCGTGAAGATCTGATTGTAGGCTTGGGGACCGAGAAAATGCAGACCCGCGTGCGCGAGTTGCGTGCGCACGAGCAGCGCGAGGATGCCCGCGATGAAAAAGAACGAGGTGGTAGCGGCAAAGTACATGATGCCGATGCGCTTGTGATCGGTCGTCGCGAGCCACGAGAGGATGCCGCGCCGGATCGCGATGTCCGCACCGGAACGCGGAACGACGGCCGCGCTCATTGCACGCCTCGGCGGCCGCGAGCCCACTGCGCGAACTCCGCCGGCGTCACGACCCGCACGCTGAAGAGCATCGTCGCGTGGTCGAGACCGCAATATTCTCCGCATTCGCCGCGAAACGTTCCGAGTTTCGTCGGAGTGATGTCGAAGACGTTGCGCAGCCCCGGAATCGCATCGCGCTTGAAGAGAAAGTCGGGAATCCAAAACGAGTGGTCGACGTCGAGCGAGGTCACGTTGAAGCGGGCGGTTTCGCCGAGCGGCAAGACCATCTGCGGGCCGGCATCGTGCGTGCCGTTGACGACGACACCGAGGGCCGGATACGTGAAGCGCCACGACCACCGAAAGCCGGAAACGTCGACCACGACGTCTTCTTTGGGAGCGATCGTCTCGATGTGACGTTCGGCCGGATAGGTGAATGCGAAGAGCGCGCAGACCAAAACGATCGGCAGCACGGTGTAGACCACTTCCATCCGGTCGTTACGCCGGAATTGCGGCGGATACGACCCGTCATCGTCTCTGCGTACGCGAAAACGCACGACGCAAAAAAAGATGAGTCCCCAAATCAACGCGGCTACGGCCGCTCCCGTCCAGCCGAATAGGACCCACATGTCGTGCGCCGGCTTCGCTTGTTCCGTCGCACCGTTCGGCAACGGAAAATTCAAGGCTGAGACGCCCACGCGGAAGGTCTACCATCGCGCACCGGGTCCGAAACCTAAACGCTGCTTGCGTCGCTCGCGAACGCCAAGCCCGCCGTCGCGCCGCCGATCGCGTAGAGTCCGACGACGAAGAACTTCGTCGCCGGCGTGCGGCCCGTGGGCTTTTCATCCAGATCGCTGTGTTCGGGGACGAGAAACGCGCCCGCACCGGCCGCGATGCCGAGTGCCGTGCCGAGTAGCGGCGCGCGCTTACCGGCGAATGCCGCGAGCGAGAAATATGCGGTGTTGGAGAGTATGTCGCCGATGAGCGTCCGGACGTACAGCGTGCGCCCGACGGGCGGCGGCGCATCGACCGCACGATACATTTTCGCGAGCGCTTGCATTCCCAGGATGTCGACGCGAGGCGCGAGCGGCGTGACCCGGCGCAAGAGTTCGTGGCTCAGGTTCGTGGCGACCGCACCGGCGAATCCGCTGGAAACGGCACGAAGGATGGCGTTCAAGGCAATACCGCTTTCTGGAGGCGACAGGTCTTCGTACCCAATACTCGCGTCGGCGGCCGCCGCAGCACGTTTTCGGCCGCGGACGAATGTCTAGAGAGAAATTGCTATAGAAGTCGTTAAACGTACCGGCGCCGCTTTCGTTCCCGTCACGGGCTGTAGTGTTTTTACCGCCGTACCATTCGAGCGGGCTCGTTACGCCGGAAGCCGCTAGCATCGACGTGCGTCGTAGCGCGCTTGCGAGATCGACGGCTGGTACAGGCCGCGGCGGGCGGCGGCAGAAAGCGGCGATGGTGAGCGACTCGCCGATCCATCGCAACGTCTCGTACGGTTCGGACCCCGTGCAGAACGGCGATCTCTTTCTGCCGTCCGGCGTGAGGAAACCGCCCGTCGTCGTGCTCGTCCACGGCGGGTTCTGGTCGATGCCGTACGACAAATCCTTGATGGAAAAACTCGCGGGCGATCTCCAGCAGCACGGCTTTGCGGTATGGAACATCGAGTACCGCCGGCTCGACGCGCCCGGCAGCGGCTGGCCCGGCGAGTTTCAAGACGTCGCCGACGCCGTCGATCACCTCACGGCGTTCGCGAAGGACGGCATCGAACTCGATCTCTCGCGAGTCGCATCGGTCGGCCATTCCGCCGGTGGTCATTTCGCGCTATGGATCGCCGGCCGCCATCACATCGCGGCGGGACAACCCGGCGCGTCTCCACGCGTCACCGTCAAGGCGGCCGTCGGACAAGCGCCGGTGCCCGATCTCGTGCGCGGGTTCGACACGAACGTGGGCCACGGTGTCGTCAAAACGCTGATGGGCGGGTCGCCCGAAGACGTTGCGCAGCGGTACGCCGCAGGCTCGCCCCGCGCGCTGCTGCCGCTGGGCGTACGGCAACTCATCGTTCACGGCGACGCCGACCATATCGTCCCGCTCGATCTCTCGAAGCACTACGTCGATGAGGCGAGAGCCGTTCACGATGCGATCCGCCTCGAAGTGCTGCCCGGTGTCGGACATTTCGAACACATCGATCCGTCGACGGCGGCGTGGGCGCCCGTCGTGCCGTTCTTGAAGACGACGCTCGCTTAGCGCGCTTTCGGCACGAGTTCGACGCCGTCGTCCGTCGGACGCATCTGCGCGAGCGATAGGCCGAGTTGTGCCATCGCGGTGACGACCGCGTCGCGCAGCCGCGTCAAGTTCGCGTTGTCGCGGCCGTAGCCGAAGGTCGATGCGTCGGATTCGAAGAGCAGGACCTGATAGATCATTTCCGTGATCGCCGTCTGTTTGGCCGCGTCGTCGAGCGTTGGCAACACGGGCGACGCGAGCATCGCGCGGCGCATCGTGCGCGAGAGCCCGATGCCTTGCCGAGCCGTCAGCGACACCGCATGTGACGCGTCGTACGATTCGATGACGAGCGCTGTCGTGACGTCCGCGAGATCGGTCTCGTGCATGCCGAAGACGCGCACCGCACCGACGGCTTCCTCGAGGATCGCATCGTTGTTGATGCGACTGCGCAACGCTTCGATCTTCGCCGGATCGCCGTCCCCGAGCGTCGCGCTGATTCGGTCGCGCACGGCATCGTCGACCGCGTGCGAGTAGCGGTAGCCGAGGCGACGGATCTCGTCGCGCGACTCGGGCGTCTCGTCGGTCTGGACGGCCGTGTCGTTCGAGAACGCGGCACGCAAGTCGAAATGCCGGCCGGCATACGTGCCGATTTTGAGGACGCTCGCCGGGTCGTAGACGGCCGTAGGCTCCACGGGATGCGCGAAGTCGTCGATCGCCCGGGCGGGTGCCGGTACGAACGCGGCGGCAAAGGCCGCGCACAGCACGAGCGCCGAGGCGAGGCGGCCAACGTTATGACGGACGCTTTTGTGGGCACGTTTGCGCCGACACGACAGCCGGCCGGGGAAACGAAGATGAATCTGCGCTACTTGCTCTTACTCCTGATCGCTCTCTATATCGTGTTCGATCTGTTCGTTCCGGCCATGCAGAATGTTTTCGGCTATGGGATCGGCACGTTGCTCGCGATCGTCATCATTTGGTACGTCTTCTTTAACGGCCGGGGCAAGACGGTACTCTAGCTTCCGGGTCGGCAAGGAGGTCCTGCCTAGTCTCCCCGTGGGTCAGGCTGGACTTCTCGTCCTCGATGCGCTAGACTTTCGTGTCCCCAAATCCGCGCTTCTTGGCGCGGTCGTGGCACGGTGCCACGTGTTGTAGGGTTGCGGACTCGGCACGGTCACGCAGCCATCTCCACCTACACATGGTCTGCCGTTCTTGGAAATCGGGTTGGCTTGCCCCCGATCGCCCCCGAGAATGACAGCCTGCGGAAAGGAACCCGTGGCCAGCAGCACTGCATCCAAAAAGCGCAACGCCGCCAAAAAAGAGCGTCGTCCCAAGCGCAAGATCTGTAATTTTTGCGCCGAGAAGCTCCACGAGATCGATTATAAGGACGTCACCCGTCTTCGTAAGTACATCTCCGAACGCGGTAAGATCTTACCACGCCGCATCAGCGGAAACTGCGCGAAGCACCAGCGCCTCCTGACGGTCGCCGTCAAGCGCGCGCGCGTCATTGCTTTCCTCCCCTTCGTCGCCGAGTAAGAGCGCATGAGAGTCATTCTGATGAGCGACGTGAAGTCGCTCGGTACGACCGGAACCGTCGTCGAAGTCGCCGACGGCTACGCGCGCAACTTTCTGCTTCCGCGTGGTCTCGCGGCGGAAGCCTCAAAGGGCTCGCTCGCGCTACTCGAACAGCAGCGCAAGGCCAAGGCCCGGCGCGACGCCGAGGCGACCGCCAATGCGGAAGCCCTCGGCAAGCAGCTCGAAGGCCTTCAGCTCAGCGTTCCGGCAAAGGCCGGCGGTAACGGCCGCCTCTTCGGCGCGATCACCAACGCGAACGTTGCGGATGCGATCCACGCCGCGCTCGGAGTCGAAGTCGATCGTCACAAGATCGAAGTGCCCGACAACATCAAGTCGCTGGGCAGCTATCCCGTCGAAATCAAACTCGGCAAGAACATCGTCGCGAAGACGACCGTCAAAGTCATCGCCGCGACGGCCTAGTCACCCATGGCGCAGGGCGCGGACCCGGCATACGTCGCGCGTTTCCGCCGCAAACACGGCGGGGACGAGAACACGCGGCGCTACGTGGCCGCGCTCTACGACGTCTTGGCCAACACGCTCGGCAACGACAAGATGGTCTTGCGAGCCGGGAAACTCAATGCGTTGAAGATGATGCGCTCGAGCCTCCTGCCCGAGCGCATTCTCGCATTACAGCGACTCGTCTTCGAGGATCCGACCCTCGACCGGCTGCCGCAGCCGGGGAACTACCGCAAGACGATCGCGGAGATCGAAGATGCCCTCGCCGATCTCGTCGCGCAGCGCAGCGTCGAAGAGAGCATCGATACCAAGGTCAACTTGAAGATGGCCGAGCGCCATCAAGCGTATCTGCAGGATCTCAAGCTCGAAGCGATTCGGGAAGACGGCGGCCCGGAAACGCCCGCGACGCAGCGCAAGCTCGAGGAACTCGTCGCGCTCGACGCGCGTAAACTCGCGGCATCGGCGCTACAGGTGTTGCGCCCGAGCGATCTCGCCGACGTCGTCGGACAAAAATCTGCCATCGCGTCGCTGCTCGCGAAGATCTCGTCGCCGTTCCCGCAACACGTCATCTTGTACGGGCCGCCCGGCGTCGGCAAGACGACCGTCGCGCGGCTCGCACTCGAAGTCGCAAAAACGCGCGGCTTCACGCCGTTCGCCAAGGACGCGCCGTTCGTCGAGGCCAGCGGCGCGACGTTGCGCTACGATCCGCGCGAGACGACGAATCCGTTGCTCGGCAGCGTGCACGATCCGATCTATCAAGGCTCGCGCAAAGAATTTGCGGAGGGCGCGATTCCCGAACCCAAACTCGGCCTCGTGAGCAAAGCGCACGGGGGCGTACTCTTCATCGACGAACTCGGCGAGATGGATCTCGCGCTGCAGACGAAGCTGCTCAAAGTGCTCGAGGACAAACGCTTCGGATTCGAGTCGTCGTACTACGATCCGAGCGATCCGAGCGTCCCCGCATACATCAAGAAGCTCTTCGACGAAGGCGCGCCCGCCGATTTCGTGATGATCGGCGCGACGACGCGCGATCCTGGCGACATCGATCCGGCGATCCGCTCGCGCTGCGCCGAAGTGTACTTCGAACCGCTCACCGAGTCACAAATCGTTGCCATCGTGACGGGCGCCGCGAAACGCCTCGGCGCGAAGCTCGCGCGACGCGTTCCCGAACTCATCGCGTCCTATACGATCGAAGGCCGCAAAGCCGTGCAGATCCTCGCCGACGCCCACGGACATGCGCTGTATCGGAAGACCCCGACAAACGAGCACGGACACGCGCTGCACCGCGTGACGCC
>CAZZUZ010000046.1:0-11850 GCA_964657315.1 Vulcanimicrobiota bacterium | reverse complement strand
GTAAACGCGTTCGAGAGTTCGAAGTTCGCGCCGAAGAGTTCGTAGCGATCGACGATCTCCGGATCCCCGTCCTTGCGTTTCGAGAGCGGCGAGATCACGACCGGATAGTCGTACACGAACGTCGGGTCGATGAGGTGCGGCTCGACGATGCGTTCGAAGATCTTGTCGAGCGCTTGGCCGTGCGTCTGCGACGGCGGCACGCCGAGTTCGGCGAGCACGGCTTGCGCGCCCGCGGGATCGAGCAGCCGCGCGCGCGTATGGCCGCCCCACTTCTCGATCGCTTCGAAATAACCGATGCGTTCGAACGGCCTCGCGAACGAGATCTGCTTCTCGCCGTACGTGATTTCGGTCGTGCCGTGGACCTTCTCGATGAGGTGTCCGAAGAGCGCCTCGTTGAACTCCATCATCTCGTGCACGGACCAATACGCCGCGTACAATTCGAGCATCGTGAATTCGGGGTTGTGCGTCGTATCGATGCCTTCGTTGCGAAAGATGCGGCCGATCTCGTAGACGCGTTCGAGACCGCCGACGATCAAACGCTTGAGGTTGAGTTCGGTCGCGATGCGCAAGTCGAGATCGAGGTCGAGTGCGTTGTGATGCGTGCGGAACGGCCGCGCGGCGGCTCCGCCTGCGATCGCGAGCATGGTCGGCGTTTCGACTTCGACGAAGCCGTGCGAGTCGCAGAAGCGACGCATCTCCGCGACGATGCGCGAGCGCGTCAGAAAGATGTCGCGCACGTCGGCGTTCATCAGCAGATCGACGTACCGTTGACGGTAGCGTTTCTCGACGTCGACGAGGCCTTTGAATTTATCGGGCAACGGGACGAGCGCCTTGGAGAGAACGGCGAACGACCGCACGCGCAGCGTTAGATCGCCTTTCTTGGCGCGAAAGATCGTGCCCGTCACGCCGACGATGTCGCCGAGATCGAGCAGGTCGAACGTCGCGAACGCGTCTTCGCCGACGGCGTCCGTGCGCACGTAGATCTGCACGCGGCCGGTGCGGTCCCAGACGTCCGCCCAGATCGCGCCTTTGCCCATCTTGCGCACCGACATCAGCCGTCCGGCAACCGACACGACGTCGGCCGGCGGCGTTACGTCGTCGGGCGTGACGAAAGCGAAGCGCTCGAGGATCTCTGCCGCGTGCGCGTTGACGTCGTAACGCGTTGCGAGAAACGGGTCGCTCCCGCGCGCGCGCAAACTTTCGAGATTGGCGCGACGCTGCTCTTGCAGCTCGCGCTCCCGCCGGCCGAGGTCTTCAAGCTCCGCGTGTCCCGGAACGTGTGCCTTCGGTTCTTCGCCCGAAGACACGCTTACGATGCCTTCTTCGCGACTTTCTTCTTCAAAGAGCCGATCTGCTCGATTTTGTAGGTCGTCACGCCGCGCGGCGTGGTGACTTCGACGCTTTCGCCCTTCTTGCGGCCGATCAGCGCGATACCCATCGGCGACTCGTTGGAGAGATGGCCCGTCTTAGGATCGGCTTCGCTCGAACCGACGATGGTAAATTCTAATGATGTTCCCGACGCCGACTTCACCTTGACCGTCGCGCCGAGATGCACTTCGTTCTGATCGTATTCCGAGGCGTCGATGACCTTCGCGTTGCGGATCATCTGCTCGACCTTGAGGATACGGCCTTCGACGAACGCCTGCTCTTGCTTGGCGTCTTCGTATTCGGCGTTTTCCGAGAGATCGCCGAATTCTTTGGCATGACGGATGCGTTCGTTGACGTCCCGGCGATGGACGGTTTTGAGTTCTTCGAGCTCGGCTTCGAGCTTGGCGAGTCCTTCAGCCGTGAGCAGCTGCTCTTTATCGTTCAACGACGTATCTCCGTAATGCGCCGGGCGGCGCTCCATGAAAACGACGCGAGTCGAGCCCGCGTCAGCCGCCCCGTTTCGGTCCCGGCGAGGGCCATTCCCTCGTCAGAAACCGACGGACGGGCTATCGTCCGGAGAACTTTGCGTTGCGGCGCTCCAGGAACGAGTTGACGCCTTCCCACGCGTCCTCGGACTTGTAGACCTCGACGAGGTGCGGGATGAGCATGTCCATGCCTTTACGGAACGACTCCTCGACGCCGATCCGCGCCGACTCGCGGGTCGCGGCGACGGCGGCCGGGGCCATTTCGGCGATGCGGGTCGCGATCTCGGTCGCGCGGTCCACGTCCTTGCCGGCGGGAACCACCTCCTGAACGAGCCCGATCCGCAGCGCCTCGGCGGCATCGAACTCGTCGCCCGTGAGCAGGTGCTTCATCGCGTTGCCGTAGCCCGTCTCGTGAACGAAGCGCAGGGTCGCGCCCCCGACCGGATACAGCCCGCGCTGAACTTCCATCTGCGCGAAGCTCGTCGTCTCCGATGCGATCCGGATATCCGTATTGAGCGCGAGTTCGATGCCGATCGTGTAGCAGCGGCCGCGGATCGCGCTGACCACCGGCTTCTTGCGATTCTTTCCGTAGAGGCCCATGGGATCGGTGCTGCCGGATTTGATCGAGAGCGGATTCTCGCCCTTGGCCCAGAGCGCCGCGTACTCGGGCAGGTTGACGCCGCCCGTGAAGTGATCGCCGACGGCGTACAGCACGCCGCAGCGTACGTCGGCATCGTTCTCGAGTTCGTCATAGGCTTCGACGAGCGCATCCATCATCGCGACGTCGAACGCGTTACGCTTGGCCGCGCGGTCGAGGCCGATCATGAGCAGATGGTCGCGCCTTTCGGTCATGACGCGAGTGCTGTCGTCGGCCATTAGTGACCACCTCCGAGGGAGCCGTGCATCAACTTCGTCGAGCTGTTCGCGAAGACGGTATCGGGCACGAAGAAGTCGGCGACGAGGCCGTCGTTCGACGCCGAATATTGCGAGAGATCGCTCTTGCCGTCGGCGAGCACGACCTCTTCATCGATGAAGAAGTTGCCCGTGCATTCGCGGCTCGGCTGCAGGAAGATCGCGTACGCCGCGTCGCTGACGATGTCGACGGAACGGCAAGCTTGTGCTACCGTCGCGCCGCCGAGCACGTTGCGCACCGCTGCGGTGTCGATGGCCGTGAGCGGCCAGAGCGAATTGACGGCCACGCCGTCCTTGCGAAACTCTTCGGCCATACCGAGCGTGCAGAGCGACATGCCGAACTTTGCGATCGTGTAGGCGACGTGGGGCGCGAACCATTTCGCCTTCATGTCCAGCGGCGGCGAGAGGTTGAGGATATGCGGGTTTTCGGCCTCGAGCAGATACGGCAGCGTGGCTTGCGAGCACACGAACGTACCGCGCGCGTTGATCGACTGCATGAGGTCGTAGCGCTTCATCTCGGTCTTGAGCGTCGGCGTCAGCGAGATCGCGCTCGCGTTGTTGACGCAGATGTCGATGCCGCCGAACTTCTCGGCCGTCGCCTTGGCCGCATCGTAGACGGCTTTCTCGTCGCGAATGTCGCAGACGATCGGCAGCGCCTTCCCGCCCGCGGCTTCGATCTCTTCGGCCGCGGTGTAGACGGTGCCGGGAAGTTTCGGATGCGGTTCGGCCGTTTTCGCGACGATCGCGACGTTGGCACCGTCGCGCGCGGCGCGCAGCCCGATCGCGAGCCCGATGCCGCGACTCGCACCGGAGATGAACAACGTTTTACCCTTCAAGCTCATGGCGTCGGCCATTCATCGCTCGGGTCGGCGCCTCCGTTCGGCGATCGCGAGCGCCAGAGCGCGAACGGAACGCCGAGCACGAGGCCGCCGATCTCGATCGCGCGCGTGTTCGGTTTCGACATCGCGACGTCGATGACGACGATTGCGAGCAGTCCCGCCGCGCCTGCGATCGGCGCCGCGAACGCTGCGGCGCGCGGCGCTCGCGGGTTGCTCGCGAGCACGCGCACGGCCGAGAGGCACGAACTGATGAAGAGCGCGCCGAGAAAGACGGCCGTGCCGTCGAGGACGGTCGCGAGCGCCGATGTGCCGCTCGGCCAAAGCTCGGTCGCGAGCGTCGCGAGCGAAACGCACGCGAAGACGAGCAGCAGCGCATTCTTCGGGACGTCGCGCGCGTCGAGGGCGCCGATCGCGCGCGGCAGTACGCCGCCGCGTCCCATCGCGTACACGCTGCGCGAGAGATAGAGCACGGTCGTCCAGAGCGTTGCCGCCGTCGAAACGAGCACCGTTGCCAACACGAGGACGCGCAACGGCGCTCCCCCGACACGCGCGCCGATGTAACTCATCGCATCGCTCTGAGCCGCGAGCGCGCTCGCGCTTTCGGCGTGGAGGAACGCGGCGATTGCAATGAAGAGCACCGCCACGGTCACGAGCAGGCCGGCGATGCCGCCGCGACCCGGCGTGCTGCGCGCGCCGCTCGCCTCTTCGGACGACGACGCGGAAACCTCCCAACCATCGATCATCCAAATACCGAGCACCATCGCACCCGCGAACGCGCCGAGCGCCGGAAACGCCGGCGTTCCGGGCGATTGCGCCGCGGCGGGTGCGCGCGCCGCGAGGGCGGCGGTCACGAGCAGCACCGCGAATTCGGCGATCAAGAACACCGCCGAGACGAGCGCGGCCGGTCGCGATCCGACGTAGAGCAGTGCCGTACTCACCGCGATCCACACGACGCCGACGAGCGCGGTGACGAACGGCGTGGGCACGTAACCAGGCGCGACCAGCTCGAGCGTGTACTGGGCGGCCGGCAGCGCGGTCGCCATCGTCGCGAAGAAATTCGAGATCAAGAGTAGCCATGCCGCGTAGGCTCCGGCGCGCGGCCCGAACGCGAGCGCGCTCCACGAATACGACGAGCCGGCGTCTGGGTGGAAGCGCGTCATCTGACCGAATGCGATGGCCACGCAGAGCATGATCGCCGCGAGGACCGCGAGCGCCGAGAGCGTGTAGACGCCGACGGCCGCGACCATCGGACCGAGCGTCGCGGCGATGCTGTACGCGGGACCCATCGAAGCCGCGGCGAGCACCGAGACGTCGAAGAGGCCGAGCACGCGCGGCAGTTTACGCCGGGAGATCGCGCTCAATCGCCGGCTGCGAACGTAGCAAGGATTTGCGATAACCGTACAGCGCGTAGACGACGGCACCGGCGAGGAACCAACCGACGAACCGCAGTCGCGTCGCGCCCTGCAGATTCGCGATCAGGTAGAGGCAGAGGCCGGCGCCCGAGATCGGCACGGCGGGAAAGAGCGGCGAGCGAAATGGGCGGATCGCTTTCGGATTGACGTAGCGCAACACGAGCACGCCGACGCACACGATCGTAAACGCGGCGAGCGTGCCGATGTTGGTGAGATCGAGCAGCACGGCGAGCGGAATGATGCCGGAGAGAATCGAGACGAGGACGCCCGTGACGACCGTCGTGAAGAGCGGCGTGCGCGTGCGCGGATCGACGTGGGCGACGATCGGGGGCAGCATGCGGTCGCGCGACATCACATAGAAGATGCGCACCTGCCCGAGCAGCGACGTGAGCATGACGGTCGTCGTGCCGGCCATCGCGCCCGCGAAGACGATCGCGGTTACGAGCCAGTTCGCGTGCGCCTTCGCGACCGCATCGGCCATGCCGGCGTTGGGATCGATGTGCTCCCACGGCACGACGCCGACGGTCACGTACGAGATCGCGACGTAGAGCACGCCGCCGATCGCGAGCGACCCGATGACCGCGAGCGGCACGTCGCGCTGGGGACGCTTGGCTTCTTCCGACGCGACGGTCACCGTATCGAAACCGATGTACGCGAAGAACACCGATCCCGCCGCCGAGACGAGCGCGCCGAATCCACGCGGCAAGGCCGGAACGAAATTCGACGCGTGGATCGCTCCGAACAGCGCGACGACGAAGACTCCGATCGCTGCGACTTGCACGAGGACGAGCGCGTTGTTGACCGACGCCGATTCCTTGATGCCGACCGCGATGAGCGCCGCGATGACGAGCACGATTGCGATTGCGAGGACATCGATCTGCGAATGCGCGACGTCGACGCGGCCGTTTGCGAAGACGAGGTTCGCGACGCGCGCCCACTGCGGCAGCGCGACGTGATAGTTCGCGAGATACGACTGCGCGTAGCCCGACCACGACGCGGCGACGGGCGCCACGCTGATGCCGTATTCGAGGATGAGATCCCAACCGATGATCCACGCGATGAATTCGCCGAGCGTCGCGTACGCATACGTGTACGCCGAGCCCGCAATCGGCACCATCGACGCGAGTTCGGCGTAGCACAGCGAGACGAACACGCAAGCGAGGCCGGAGAGTACGAACGCCCCGATCACCCCCGGACCGGCGGTCTGCGTGCCGACGCCGATCGTCGTGAAGATGCCGCCGAGCATCGTGCCGAGCCCGACGCAGATGAGGCCCGGAATGCCGAGCACCCGCCGCAAAGCGGGGCCGCCTGAGGATCGATCGCTCTCGACGGGCTGACGCGCGAAGAGTCGACGGACGACGGCGTTCACTACCGCGCGGGGTTACGTCAAGAGCGTGCGCGCGTCCCGTCTACGAGCACGCCGATCGTCTCGCGCGCGACGCGTTCGACTTCGACGTGCGTCCGGGGGATCGACGCCCCCGGACCATCGACGATCAATGCCGCGAGCCCGTGCACGATCGACCACGACGCGCGAACGATCGTTTCCGCGTCGCCCGCGATCGTGCCGGCGGCCAGCGCCGCGTCGACCGATTCGACGAGGACCTTGTACGCGCGCATCGCTTTGGCGTCTTCTTCGGCGACGGCGGTCTGCGTGAGTTCGGGCCGGAACATGATCTTAAACTCTTGCGGATTCGCGTGCGCGAAAACGACGTATGCGATGCCGACGCGCATCAGCGCCTCGATCGTATCGGGTGCGCCTTCGCGAGCCGCCTCGAGCGCATCGGCGAACCGCTCGAACGACGAACGGACGACGGCCGCGACGAGCGCCGATTTATCGGCGAAGTGGTTGTAAGCCGCCGTGTGGCTCACGCCCGCACGCCGCGAGACCTCGCGCAGACTCAGCCCTTCGATTCCGCGTTCCCGAACGAGGGCGACGATCGCGTCGAGCAGGGCGGCGCGCAGATCGCCGTGATGGTATGACTTCGATGTTGACAACGGTGATATTGTAGCATATATTTACAGCGTAAACATACCGCTGGAGGCTAAAAGCATGGCAAATCCCGTTTATCCCGGCCCCTACTATACCGCCGGCAACGAGCACGAGTTCGTCCTCTTCCGCATCGGCCTGCGCTTCAACACATTTCCGACGAGCCCACGCGCTCTGCGCGAAGCGTTTGGAGCGATGACCCGTATGCCGTTCATGCTCGTCGAACAAGAGCGCGACGCGGCAATCGGCATGCTCGCGAGCAAGACGTATCTCTCGTTTCCCGACATCGAGATCGTGCAGTTTTGGCGCTCCTATGAAGATCTCGACCGCTACGCGTCCGCGCGCGAACGCAAACACGCGCCGGCCTGGAGTTGGTGGAACGCGCTCGAGGACAAGACCGGCGCCGTCGGCATCTGGCACGAGACGTTCAAAATCTCACCCGGATCGTACGAATCGATCTACGGCTACATGCCCAGACACGGTCTCGCGAAAGCGACGGCACACCGGCAAATCGGCGACGGCGAGGCACGTTCGCGTAACCGCATCAAGCCCGGCGGCAAATGCCCGGTCGCACACGCGCCCGCGCACGCCGACGCAAACGCAGACGTTACGCCGGCGTGAGATCCACGACGCGCGGGCGCATGCCGATCCGCGCGACGAGGCTCGCATAGTCTTGCGCCGTGACGTCGGCCCAGCGTTTGCCCGTGAGGGCGAGCAGCGCCGCTTCGACGACGTTCGTGCCGTACGACCGGCCACCGAAATCCGGCGTCGTCGTGATCAGCTTCGCGACGCCGCGCGAGCGCAGTTCTTCCACGTCGAGATCCGTTAGCGTATTCGTTAACACGATCTTGCCATCGAGCCGCTCGGGCATGAAGCGGCGCATGAAATGAAAATCTCCCGCGACGATCTGCGCCTGCGCGTAATACTCGGGATATTTCGGCTCCGGCGCCCGGTCTTGTTTTTTCCCAGTCGGATAGAAGAATTGGAACGGCAGCTTACAGGCGTCGGGCAAGTACTTCTCCGCGAGCGTTTCGAATTCGGCGAGACCGCGCACCGGCTTATCGAGGTCGAGTGCGAAGATGAAATCGCCGAAGAGCACGTCCGCGCCCGCCTCGACGAACGCCTGCGCCATGCCGAAGCGATCGAGCGCGCTGACCATCAGCACGTTCGTGCCGCGCAGTGCGATACCCAAATCGTCGCGCAGAAACCGCACGGCCGCGCGTTCGAGCGTGTTTTTTAAACCGCTGCCGTCGACGACGGGCGTGACCTTCGCAGCGTCGAGCAACCGCAGACCGTCGCGCAATGCAAAGCGTTTCTCGCCGGCGTAGAGATAGACGTCGATGCCGCCGAGTCCGATCGCGTCGATCGTGCCGTCGAGCGTGCGGATCGCCTCCATCGCACGTTCGATTGAGCCGTCCGTGCCGCAGCGTTCGATTTCGAAATCGACGCCGAGCAGCCGGACGTTCGCGCGGTGGTCGCGCGACGACGAGCCGAGCGAGACCGACGTTATTCGGCGCGGACGATCGTCGGTTCGCACGTAACCGGGAAGTTGACGGAGTTCGCGATGAAGCACTGCTCGTGGGCGGTTTCGTGCAGGGTGACGGCGCGTTCGATGCGATCGTCGTCGATCGTCACCTTCGGATGCAGCACGACGCTTGCGAAACGGCCCGCGCCCGCGCGTTCGGCCATGACGCCCACGGCGGCGTCCTCGTACGCGACGACGGCGATGCGTTCGCGCGCGCAGAGTGCGAGATACGAGAGCATGTGACACGACGCGAGCGACGCGACGAGCAGCTGTTCGGGGTTCTGCAGGTTCGCGTCGCCGCGGAACGTCGGGTCGGCCGAAAGCGCGAGTGTCGCTTTTCCGTCGACGCTCACTTCGTGCGTGCGCGAATAGCCTTCGTAGGTACGCGTCGCACCCTGCGCCGAGCCCGTCCACACGAGCCTCGCTTCGTAGCGGTGTTCGCGCATCTTCGGTTCGACGCTCATGCGGGCACGCGCGATCCGCGGCGCGCCGCGGCGGCTTCGCGCGTGCGCGCGACGTGTTCGGGCGTGATCGCCGCGTCGAACGCGCGCATGCCGGCGAGTTCGAATCCGTTACGCTCGGCGAGCGCGCTCATCTCACGCACTTTCGCGAGATCGATTCCGCGGCCGAGCGTATAGTGCTCGCGGCGGTTCTCGAGCGCCAAGATCATCGTCTCCGACATGCAGGCGAGTGCGACCGACGGCGGCAGGCCGAGATCGAACGCGCGGCCGGGCTGACGCACGCGTTCGAACGACGGCGGCCCGGGCACGCGAAAATTTCCGCCTTCGGTCACGAGCACGTCGGGCCGTTCGACCGCGACGCGCCGTCCGACGTCGTGCGGCAGCGAGAGCTCGCACACGACGGCACCCGTCTGGAGGTCTTCGGGTTCGATCAATTCTTGCGTCGAAGTCGTCGCGGTGAGCACGAGCTGCCCGCGCGGCACCGCGTCGCGCACGTCGGTCGAGAGTTCGAACGCGCACGCGAAGCCGCGCTCGCGCAGCGACGCGGCGAGCCGTTCGAGGCGCGTGCGGTTCCGCGCGACGAGCACGATGCTTGCGACGTGCGGCGCGAGCAGTTCGACGCAGGCCGAACCGATCGAACCCGTCGCACCGATGACGACGGCCGTCGCGCTCGCGAGCGGAATCTCCATTTCGTTCGCGCCGCGAATGAGGCTCGCGACGCCGCCCGCGATGGTCAGCGAATTGCCCGTCGTCACCGGGATCGGCGAGCGCTCGGCGATCGTGACGCCCGCGTCGCCGACGACGCCCGTAAACGCGCCGAGCCCGACGATCTCCGCGCCGAGTTCGCGGCCGATCTCGATCGCGTCGAGAATCTTCTTGTAGACCGTCTCGCGCGGCAAGTTGAGCATCGGCCCCGGCATAAACGGCGCGGCGACGAACCAGCCTTCGGTCTCACGGCCGTCGGCCGCGCGCACGCCCGTCACGTGAGCGGCGGCATACGCCGGCATCCATTCCATGATCTTCTCGACCAGCGGCAACCCCTTGCCCGCCGCTCCCGGTTCGTACCGGACGACGTCTTCGAGCGACGTCGGATGGATGATGAACGCGAACTTCACGATGACGGGTGCTTCGACGCCCGCGCGCGCATTACCGTATTGGTATGCTCGATCCGCCGCGCGCCGAAATCCGCACGCTCGTCCGCCTGCCGTCGCCGGCACCCCGGCCGCAATCGCTCTCACACGACGGCACGTCGCTCTGGATGGGTTCGTGGGAAACGGAGCGCGTTTATGGGGTCGATCCCGCGCACGGCAGCGTCTTCGAAGAAATGACGGCGCCGGGCAAGCCCGTCGGCTCGACGATGCTCGGCGACGAACTGCGGTTCGTACTCAGCGAAAACGGCGACGGGGACAACCGTTTCATCCGCCGCTACGTACCGGGCCACGGCTTCAAAACGCACGACGTCATCGCGTGCCCCGACGACACGGGTTCGTTCCTCGCCTACGACGGGTCGCATCTCTGGCTGACGCAGAGTGCGAACAAATGCGTGCTGCGGCTCGAAGCGGAGGGCACGCCGCTGCGATCGATCCACGTTGGTGAAAACATCATGGGCGCCGTCTGGTGCGGCGATGCGCTCTACCTCGTGCTCTGGCTCGGCAAGGCGCGCGGTGGCAGCCACCTCGGCTTCATCGTGCCGGGCGACGACGACGGCACCGTCACGACCGTCGCGCGCATCCCCTTCGTCGCGACGGGCCTCGCATTCGACGGTACGCGCTTCTGGACGAACGACCATCACGATGCCGCGTTAGTCGCATTCGAAGCCGACGCACGATGATCAAAAGCCTCGTCGTCCGCAACATCCTCTCGTTCGCGCTGCTCGTGGTCGCGATCGTCGCGATCGGCGTCCAGGTGCGGCTCGTGCGCATGGGCCTAGCGACGACGATGACGCGTTTCGAGATCGCCGCCTACTTCATCATCGCGATCTACGCGGTCGCCTCGATCGCGGTGCGGTTTCGCGGGCGAGCGCCGAAGGCGTAGGCTACGGCGTTCCGACCGCGGCGGCGGCCCGTTCCGCCTCGCGCTTGAGCGCGGCGAGCATCATCTCACCGTTCTCCCGGACCTTCTTGTGCAACGTCGGGCCGATGAGCTCGGCGAGCGTCGGAACGCCGAAATCGTATTCGATGCCGAGATCGACGAGCGTTTCACCGTCGCGTTCCTCGAAGGTCCACGCGCCCTCGAACGTCTCGAGATCGCCTTCGAGCAATTTGTAATCAACGCGCAGGCGCACGTCGTCGAAGACGTCTTCTTCGATCCATTCGATCGGCGCGTCTTCGACGAGCGTTTTCCAGCGCGACGTCGTGCGATTGCCGTCGCGTTCGAGCACGGTCACGAGCTCGACGTCGGGCATGAACTCCGGAAAGCGTTCCTGGTCTTTGGCGAGTTCGTAGACGTCGCGCGCGGGTGCGCGCACGACGATCGTGCAGGCGACGAACGGCACGTTACGCGTCGCTCGTCTCGGGCAGCACGCCGAGCTTTTCGTGCGCGACGTGAACCGCGCCGCGCAACGCTTCGAGCGCGCGTTCGACTTCGCTCGCGGTGACGATGAGCGGCGGTTCGAGCCGAATGACGCGCTGCCGGTTGAGCGTCCACGCGACCGTGACGCCGGCTCTGAGCATCTCCGGCACGATCGTGCCACCGTACCCTTCGCTGCGCAGTTCGACGCCGACGAGCAGCCCGAGGCCGCGCACGTCGCGGACGACGCTCGGATACTCCGCGGCGATCGCGCGCGCACCGGCGAGGAGACGTTCGCCCCGCACGCGCGCGTTTTCGACGAGGCGCTCGTCGCGCAAGACGGCGAGCGCCTC
>CAZZUZ010000045.1:0-11862 GCA_964657315.1 Vulcanimicrobiota bacterium | reverse complement strand
CGCACGCCGCGGTCGTCGCTCGCGGCATGGGACGCCCGTGCGTCAGCGGCTGCGAGGCGCTCGCGTTCGATTCGCGCACGCGAACCGCAACGCTCGCGGGAGAGCCGCTGCGGCAAGGCGACGCGCTGACGATCGACGGCACGACGGGGCGGGTGATGCGCGGCGCGCTCGCGCTCATCGATCCGCCCTCGGAACTCCCCGCGTGGCTCGCCGAATTTCTCTCGTGGGCCGACGACGCCAAACGCCTCGGCGTTTGGGCGAACGCCGATACGCCCGCCGACGCGAAAAAAGCGCGCGAACTCGGTGCGACCGGCATCGGCTTGTGCCGGACCGAGCACATGTTCATGGCAAAATCGCGTCTGCCGGTCATGCAAGACATGATCATGTCATCTTCGAGCGAGGATCGTGCCTCGTTTCTCGCAACCCTCCTCGAATTCCAGCGCGAAGATTTCAAGGGAATTCTCGCGGCGATGGCCGGGTTTACGGTCACGATCCGGCTGCTGGATCCGCCCCTGCACGAATTCTTGCCATCGCTCGAAGATCTCTTGGTCGAGACGACCGAATTGCGCGTCACCAAGGGCGAAAGCGATCCCGCCTATCTCGAGAAGATGACGGTGCTCGCGCGCGTGCGGCAACTGCACGAGGTCAACCCGATGCTCGGGCTGCGCTTCTGCCGGCTCGGCATCGTCT
This sequence comes from Vulcanimicrobiota bacterium, assembly GCA_964657315.1. Taxonomy (GTDB): domain Bacteria; phylum Vulcanimicrobiota; class Vulcanimicrobiia; order Vulcanimicrobiales; family Vulcanimicrobiaceae; genus CAZZUZ01. The sequence continues at coordinate 11,172 of CAZZUZ010000045.1, read as the reverse complement.
TCCCCGAGATCTACGCGATGCAGGTGCGCGCGATCTTCGAAGCCGCGTGCGAACTCCGTGCGCAGGGCATCGACGCGCGTCCCGACGTGATGATTCCGGGCGTCGGATCGGGCGCCGAGATGCGCGTGACGTACGATGCGGCGCACGAAGTCGCCGAAGCCACGATCGCAGCCGCGGGTACGAGCGTGCCGTATTCCATCGGAACGATGATCGAACTGCCGCGCGCGTGCGTTGTGGCGGGCGAACTCGCAAAGTACGCACGCTTCTTTTCCTTCGGGACGAACGACCTCACGCAGACGACGCTCGGCTATTCGCGCGACGACGCGGAATCGTCGTTCATCCCGCGCTATCTCGAGAAGAAGATCCTCGAAGACGATCCGTTCATGGTGCTCGACCAAGTGGGCGTCGGCGCGCTGATGCGCATCGCGGTCGCGGGCGGCCGTGCCGCGCGTCGCGATCTCAAAGTCGGCATCTGCGGCGAACACGGCGGCGAGCCGTCGAGCATCGCGTTCTGCGATCGTCTTCGGCTCGATTACGTATCGTGTTCGCCGTATCGCGTGCCGATCGCGCGCCTCGCCGCGGCGCAAGCGCGGCTAGACTGATCGCGCGGCGTTACATCGCGGCTGGAGCCGGACCCGTCCAGGTCGTGCCGTCGGCATAGGTCGCGCTCGTAATCGTGCACTTCGGCTTGATCGTGTCGTCGTAGGGCAGCTGCTGATAGTGCTTGTACACCGTGACTTGGGCGCCCGGCCGGAGCTTGCCACCCCACGTATCGGTCACGTGAAACGTGTTGTAGCTACCCGCGACGGTGAAGCCCGTGACGACTTGCGAACTCGTGTTCGCGACGGTTAGCGTAACGCCGTTGGTCAGCTCGAGCGAGTTCGTCATGATGCCGTTGTTGTCGGACGAGTCATCAATGTATGCCACGTCGCACGACTTGATCGTGACGGGACTCGGCGTGGTCGAAAGGACCGCCGTAGTCGAAAGCAGCCCCGCTGCGAACGCTGTCAAAAAAGCCATGAATTTCCTCCGATGCTTGCAAGGAGAGAGGCAAGCCGATTGTTTCATCTTCCCGCGCCGGAACCCGTTCTCACGCGCCGAATCACTTCGCCGTGCCCATAGACCGCGGAACCTTGCGCGAGATTTTGTCCCGGACCGACATCGGTGCGCTCATCGGGTCGTACGTTCAATTGCAGAAGCGCGGAAACGATCTGGTCGGTTTGTGTCCCTTCCACGGTGAGAAGACGCCGTCGTTTCACGTGCATCCCGATCGCGGCTTCTTCAAATGCTTCGGCTGTCAGGAAGCGGGCGACGCGTTCAAATTCATGCAGTTGCACGAGGGGCTCGCGTTTCCCGATGCCGCGCGACTGCTCGCGCAGCGCGCGGGCGTCGCTCTCGAGGAAGAAGATCCGGGTCAAGCTCGCGTGCGCGGCGAGAAAGAGCGCATCTATGCGGCCAACAACGTCGCGGCGGCGTTCTTTCACCGGATGCTTCGTTTCGCGCCGGAAGCCGAGGCCGCGCGCGGCTACGTCGCCGGGCGCGGTCTCGACGCGGTGATGATCGACGCGTTCAAGGTCGGTTACGCGCCTGACGACTGGCACGCGCTCGAGAACGAACTCGTCGCGAACGGCATCACGCGCGAGACGGCCGAGACCGCGGGTCTGCTCAAGCGCGGTCAGAACGGCAACTTCTACGATTTCTTTCGCAATCGATTGATGATTCCGACCTATGCGACGACTGGCGAAGCGGTCGCCTTCGGCGGCCGTTCGCTCGACGGCAGCGAGCCGAAATACTTCAATACGATGGAAACCCCGGTGTACAAGAAAGGCGCGGGGCTCTACGCCCTCAACGTCGCGCGCCGCGCCGCCAAGGACTCGGACTGGCTCGTCGTCGTCGAGGGCTATCTCGACTGCATCGCGCTGCACCAACACGGATTTCCGAACGCCGTCGCGTCGCTCGGGACGGCGTTTACGCCGCAACAAGCCGCCGAACTGCGCAAATTCGCCGAGCGCGTCTTCCTGTGTTTCGATGCCGATCGCGCCGGAGCGAATGCAACCGTCAAGTCCATCGACGTGTTGAGGGACGCGGGCTGCTCGGCTTTCATCGTGCAGCTCGCACCAGGCGAGGATCCGGACACCTTCATTCGTACGCATGGCGCCGCCGCATTTCAGACGCGGCTCGACGGCGCGCTACCTTGGATACAATTCAAACTCGACCGCGAAGTCGCGGAGATTCGAGAGAAACGGCTGCCGCGCGCGCAGGCTGCGGCCCATGCCGAAGCGCTCGTGCGCGGTCTGCCGCGAACCGAATGGGACCGTTGGCGCGTGTATGCCGCGCAGGCGCTCGACCTCTCCGCCGACGATCTACGCGTGAGCCGTTTCTCGGCCGATCCGTCGAGTTTCGCGCCGCGGCCGGGCGGCGGCGCCGGAACCCGTCACGTCGGTACCATCGCGGAACCGCCGTCGATGGAGCGGCAAGTGCTCGCGGCGCTCGTCGACGAGCCCACGCTCTTCGCCGAGTACGGCGGGCGTCTGCCGCAAACGTTCTTTCGCGACCGCCGCTATGCGGCAGTTTACGCGGCACTCGCCGCAGCGGCCGATTCGCTCGTCACGTCCGAGGACGTCTACGCCGCGCTCGCCGGCGACGGCGAGGCGGTCGAAACGGTGATCGCACTGATGAAGCCCGACCGGTCGTCTGCCGTGCTTTTCCAGGATTCTGTCGCGCGCCGGGCGCATCTCGACCGCGTCCTGGAGCGAATCGACAGCGAGCGTCTCGAGGATCGTTACAAAGAACTCGATGCAAAGATCGACGCGTCGTTTCTTTCGGGGGCCGCGGTGACACCCGAAGAAAGAGACGAACATAGCCGTCTTCGCGAAGAAAGAGAACGACGGCGGAAAAGACGCCTCGGGACCCGATCATAGTAACGCACGCATCGACAGAAAAACAACGGGGCACCGCCCCGATTTCAACCGGAGAGGGGGTGAAATACAACAATGGCACGCAAGAAATCGGCCTCGGCCGCGACTAACGGCGAGAGCGCCGCTCCGGTTCTGCCGCTCGAAGAGCAGATCAAACGATTGGTCGAGCGCGGCAAGAAACGCAAGTCGCTGACCTATGAAGAAATCAATGCCGTCTTCGACAACGTCGAAGACGTCGACCCCGAACGCATCGACGCGCTCTTCGAAGAGATCGCATCGATGGGCATCGAGGTCGTGGAAGAAGCCAAGGAAGAAAAACCGCCCGAAGACGGCGCGTCTTCCGGCGAAGCGCCCAGCGACGCGATCCCTGCCGGCCTCTCGCTCGACGATCCGGTCCGGATGTATCTCAAGGAGATCGGCCGCGTTCCGCTACTCTCCATGGAAGAAGAGAAGACGCTCGCGATGGCGATCGAAGCGGGCGAACTCGAAGCGCAGAAGAATGGCTCCGCCGAAAACCGCATCATCACGGCCGGTCACGACGCGAAGCAGAAGCTGACCGAAGCGAATCTACGGCTCGTCGTTTCGATCGCGAAGAAGTACGTCGGCCGCGGCATGCTGTTCTTGGATTTGATTCAAGAGGGCAATCTCGGTCTGATTCGCGCGGTCGAGAAATTCGACTATCGCAAGGGTTACAAATTCTCGACGTACGCGACGTGGTGGATCCGCCAGGCGATCACGCGGGCGCTCGCGGATCAAGCCCGCACGATCCGCATCCCGGTGCACATGGTCGAGACGATCAACCGTCTCATCAAAATCTCGCGCCAGCTCTTGCAAGAACTCGGCCGCGACCCGACGGTCGAAGAGATTGCGCACGAGATGGGTCTCACCACGGAAAAGGTTCGCGAAGTCATCAAGATCTCGCAAGAACCGATCTCGCTCGAGACGCCGATCGGCGAAGAAGAAGACTCGCATCTGGGCGACTTCATCGAAGATCAGGAAGCGATCGCACCCGCCGAAGCCGCTTCCGTCATGCTCCTCAAAGAGAAGATGGCGGACGTCCTCAAAAACTTGACCGACCGCGAGCGCAAGGTGCTCGTGCTTCGGTTCGGACTCGAAGACGGGCATCAGCGCACGCTCGAGGAGGTCGGACAAGAGTTCGGCGTCACTCGCGAACGCATCCGCCAGATCGAAGCGAAGGCGTTGCGCAAACTGCGCCACCCGTCGCGAGGCAAAGCGCTCAAGGACTACTGGTCGAGCGAATAGCCCGGGAAAACCGTTGGCTTTCGGGGTGAGCGGAAAGCGCGACGGCGGGTCCTGCCTGCATGGCGTAGAAACGGCAGCCACTGTGATTGCATTGCTGCTCTCTGCGGTCGTTGCCGTTTCTGCCGTCGATGTCGCGCCGGCACTCGAGCCGGTGCCCGCGACCGCGCCCAAAACGCCCGCCCTGCACGAGATCGCGCACGTCAAAGCGCTGACACCGTATTGCGCGGCGTTCGAGAAACACTTCAATGCGGCAGCCCGGCCGATGCTCGGCGCGGACGCGAACGTCGGATACATCGATTACACGATGGGTGGCATCGAGTCGCACTTCCACGCTCGGGCCGGCGAAACGGCGGTGTACGGCGATCGCGTTCACCTCATCGCCTATGTCGGAACGATGCAGAAGCTGTTGCCGCAGGCGCAGAACGAGATCGATGCGCTACGCGACTCGGCAAAGCTCGCGACCGATCCGGCCGACGCCGCCGACACGACGAAGCTCGCCTCCGATCTCCAGGCGGCGCTGGACAAGCAGCATCAGATCGCTCTCGACTCGCTATCGGTCGTGCAAGCATTGACGGATTACACGCTCAACTCGCCGCGAATCAGTTTCGAAGATTTGGGCGAATCGCTCGGCGGCGGTCCGGCGGGCGCGATCGCTCTGTTGAGCCGTCCCGATCCGATGGGGTTTCTGCCGGCCGAGCATGGCGAATCGCTGCGCGCTTCACCCGAACTGCAATCCGGATTACCGGGCGGTTACGACGACTACACCGTTCGCACGCCGGCCGAACGCCGCGACGTGCGTTCGTATCTCCACTATCAAAATCAAGTGGACCGCATCGGCGATGCGGAAACCGCGGCGGCTCTCAAAGCCGACGCCATCGCCGATCGCTGCCGCTGATTACATCGGCATCGCTTTCGAGTTGACCGGCTTCACGTCGGGATTTTTGTCGGCGAAGGCGCCGTCGCTGTTGGGCACGAGCCAGAGCGAGACGTCCCAGATCGCCGGAAACGCGAAGACGAAGCGGACGTCGTTCTCTTTCTTCGCAATCCCCGCGGCGACGAGTGCCGCGGGTGTCGGGTGCTCGATCGACGCGCCTGCTTTCGCCATCGCTTTCGCACCCGTCGCGCCGTAGATCGTGCCGCTCGGCCCGACGAGACCGTAGTGCACGTGCGCACCAAATCGTTGCCACCGCATCGGATCCAGACCGAACATCGTCGGGCGCGTCGCCGCGTACGGCGTCGAAAAATCGGCACCGATGAGGCGGCCCTTCGCGTCGTACCAGAGCTGGCTCGGATGTTTTTCATCGGCGCTCGCCCATTCGCGATTCGCGTAGCTGATGGCGCCCGTGTCGTCCTCATCGGTGTAACGGATGTAGCCGGCTTTGACGGCGTCGGCGGTCGTCGGAAAGCGTGCGTTCAGATCGGCCGTAACGGCCTCGACGAACGGCTTCTCCGCCGCCGTGGGCTGACCGGACGGTGTCGCTACGGTTGCGGCGTTTGCAGGTGAGAGGGCGAGCGCGGCGGCCGCGACTGCGGCGGCGAGCGATACGGAAAACGTGCGGCGATCCATTCCCGTTCGGTTGCCGCCGAACGCGCGCGCTCCTACTTTGCGGGTGCCGGTGACGGGGTCGGCGGCACGGCGGATGCGGGCGCTCCGGGCACTGGCGCAGCGGCCGTCGGGCCCGGCGTCGGCGAATCGGTCGCGACCGGCGACGGCGTCGGCGACGGCGGCAGCGTGGCTTTGCCCTTGGGCAGCGGCTTCGGTCGCGACGGCGCGGGCGTGTAGAACGGCGGCAGCGTCAGATCGGCGTGCGGCGTATCGTAGTGGCTCGCGAACGGCGGTGCGGTCGCGAACACGATGTGGTTCGCGTTTCCGGCATCGATCGTCACGTCGGTTTCGGCACGCAAAACGGATCCGGGCGGCAGCACGAATTGGCGACCCGATCGCAATGCGTGATAGATGTAGTGACCGGGAATGAAGATGTCGGCCACCGTGTCGGTCGCTTCGAGCGTCGTGAGCTGTCCCGTGCTGTGCTCGATCGTCAGGTATTCGTGATAGGCGCGGATTGGCAACTTCATGTCGCGCCCGGGCAGCGCGAGCGGGTCGAGATGGATCTGCAACGCGCCGTCCTCATCGCCCGAATGTGCTTTCCGAGCGTTGACGATTTCGAATTGCGCGGGCGCACCGGCCGGTGCGATGGTAATGCCGTTGACGATGAGTGCCGACTTCAGGTGCATGTGCACGATCGTGCCCGGCGACGTCGTGCCCGAATTGACTTTATCGTCTAAGACGAAATCGAGATTGGAACCGTAGGGCAGCGTGGCTCCCGAAGGCGCCGCGGTCGGCGAGTTCGTGGGCGTGACGCGGGGCTCGTCCGGCGGCGGCAACGCGCGTGCATTTCCAGATGCGGCTAACGACAGTGCGGTCGCTAGACCGCCGCAGAAGAGTGCACGCCGTTGCAATCTCATCTTAGGAAGCGCGCTTCTCCGTCGCCTCGCGTGCGGCCGCGGCTTTCTTACCTTCTTCGATCAACTGCTTAACTTTTTGACCGCCTTTTTGTCCGATCTGCTCGTAGAACGTCGGGCCGTAGCGGTCGCGAGTCGCCTCGCCGCCTTTCTTTCCGCCCTTTTTCCCGATCTGCTCGTAGAACTCGTGGCCGTGAGCGAGTTTCGTCGCCTCGCCGCCCTTACGTCCGATCATCTCGTAGAATTCCGGACCGTACTTTTTTTTGACGGTCTCGCCACCTTTTTGACCCGCCTCGCGGACGGACATCCCACCGGGTTTTTTGTTATCGGTCGACATGGTTTGTTGGAACCTTCCCCCTTGTACTAGAGCGGTCTCGCGCATGCCCTCGAAGGGACGAGCGGTGGACGCCTGCCATTATATAACGCTCGAGCGCTTCAGAAAGTTGGGTTAGAGAGCGTGAAGACTTCTGTTCTTTTCTTTTTGGGCGCCGTTTTTGCTTTACTGGGATCAAGCTGGCAAGCCGCACGCGCCGACGTCGCGCCGCTACGTGCGATCGAGATCGATGAGATCGATCGTTCGCTCGACCCGCAGCTCGTCGCGGATCTCGACGGTAACCCCGCGATCGCGGCGCGCGCGGCGCTGGCGATCGGCCGCACGAAGAAGATCGAAGGTGCCGGACCGCTTCGCGCCCATCTCTCCGCCGGGGACCCGGCGCTGCGGACGATGTGTGCGTATGCCCTGGGATTACTCTCAGACTCGGATTCACTATCGCTCTTACGCGCATTGGCGCGTCGCGACGGTACGTCGTCGGTTCGCTATGCTGCAGTCGATGCGATCGGACGTATCGCGCTCGCACATTCCCGCAATGCCGACCGCGGACTTTCTAACGACCTTTTAATCGTCGCGCGCACCGATGTGGATGCGACGGTGCGCGGACACGCGGCCGCGCAGCTCGACGCGTTTCGCTCCGCGCCGTTCGCGTCGGACGTCGAAGCGGCGCTGGAGCGGCTCGTCGCGCGCGACGCCGGCGAAGGCGTCCGCTGGCACGCGATGTGGACGATCGCGCGCGCCTACGCGCCGTTCGCCGATCGCGCGTTCCTCAAGGCCGCACTCAAAGACAAAAACGACATCGTGCGGCTCGAGGCGGCGCGCGCGTGGGGTCGCAGGACGGACGACGATGCGGTCGCGATCGTGCAAACCGCGATGAACGACAAATCGTGGCGCGTGCAATACGAGGTGCGCGAAGCCGTGCGCCGCTTGCAAAAGCTCGCGCCGACCGAACACCTCAAGGACGTCCCGGCAGGCATGAATCTGCCCTCCATCCCGCCGCCGGTCGTCGGGACCGCTCCGTCGCCCGCGCCCGTGCCGACGGGTGCGGATAAACCGGTCGCACCGGACGCCTCGGCGTTCGAATTGGAAACCTTCGTCGGGCCGACGACGGCCGAGGCGATGAACGCGGGCCGTCCCGGCGCGCACGACCACGCGTTGATCCGCACGACCAAGGGCGACATCACGATCGCGCTCTATCGCGAATGGGCGCCGTCGACCGTCGCGAATTTCGTCTCGCTCGCAGCCAAGCATTACTACGACGGCAATCGCTGGTTTCGCATCGTTCCCGACTTCGTCGCGCAAACGGGCGATCCGACGGACGACGGCGAGGGCGATGCCGGATACGCGATCGCGGCCGAAGAGAATCCCATCGAAGAACGCTCCGGCATCATCGCGATGGGTCTCAACTATGACAAAAACGTGCCGGACCGTGATTCCGCGGGCACGCAGTTCTACATCACGATGTCGCCGCAGCTCCACCTCGATCGCGACTTCAGCGTGTTCGGCGAAGTGACCAAAGGGTTCGACGTGCTCTCACACCTCGTCGAGAGCGACCGCATCGTCAGCGTGACGGTCGTTTCGGAGCGTTAGCGAGAACGTTCGGACCTCAGCGCGTGACGAGCGACCTCAGGACGAAGTAGACGTTCTCTTTGCGTTCGGTGAGGCGGCGGTAGAAATACCCCGCCCAATGCGTGCCGAACGGCACGTACACGCGCACGTTGTAGCCCGCCCGCGCGAGTTCGCGCTGCTTCTCGGGCCGAACGCCGTAGAGCATCTGGAATTCGAAACGGCCGTTGTCGATGTCGTGCGCTTTGGCGAACGCGCACACGGCGTCGATGAGCAGGTCGTCGTGTGTCGCGATCGCGGGGTAGTTTCCGGACGTCAGCAGCGCTTCGGCGCAGCGTACGTACGCTTTTCGGATCGTCGGCATGTCTTGGATCGCGACGGATTCGTCTTCGCGATAGGCGCCTTTGCAGAGCCGTACGCGGGCGCCGAGTTCGATCGCGCGATCGACGTCTGCGGGCGTGCGTTTGAGATACGCCTGCAGCACCGGTCCCACGTTTTCGTGCCGCGCGTACACGCGCTCGAAGATCGCGAGCGTCTGCGAGGTGACGGCAGATCCTTCCATATCGATGCGGACGAACGGATCGGCGAGTGCGGCGGCGCGCCGGACGATGCTCGTTAGGAAGTCCGCACAGACGTCCTCGTCGACGAGCATTCCGAGCGCGGTGAGCTTGACCGACACGTTGCTTCGCAGGCCGCTGCGTTCGATGGCGTCGAGCATCGTATGATAGGCGTCGCGCGTCTTCTCGGCTTCGCGGATATCGAAGACGTCCTCACCGAGGAAATCGAGCGTCGCGGTCAACCCGTCGGCGTTGAGCGCCCGAACGGCGTCGAGCGCCGATTCGATCGTTTCGCCCGGGACGAAGCGTTTGGCTAAGAAGTAGAAGCGCGTCTGGAACGGGGAGTCCGGCGCGAGTAAACGCTCCATGAGGGTCATCGAGGCGTTCGCGTTCGACTTCTTAAACGGTCGGCCTCCGCACGAGCGCGGCCGTTCCCACCGCGACCACCGTGAGCGCGAGAAAGGCTTCGGCCAGGGCGAGCGCGCGGGGGACGCCGTCGGCCGAGAGCGCGACGACGAGCGCGATCGGCAGCGATGCCGGATGGTATGCCAGGATCGACGTTGCGCCGTACTCGCCCAGGGCCCGCAGCCAAGCAAAGAGCATTCCCGCGGCGATGGGCGGCCACGCCGCCGGCAGCGCGACGCGCATCAACACACGCACGGGCCTCGCGCCGAGGGTACGGGCGGCGTCTTCGAGGGCGGGGTCGACGTCGGCGAACGCGGCCGCAGCCGCAAGAGCGACGACCGACCCCGACACGAAGAACTCTGCGAGCACGACTCCCCCGAACGAATCGACGAACGTCGCGCCGTGAGCGGCCAGCAGCGCTCCGAACGGGCTGTGCGAGCCGACCACGCCGAGCAACGCGATGCCGGAGGCGACCGGGGGCAGGGCGAGCGGGACGGCGAGGGCCACCACGCCGAGTCCCCGCGCGCGGGCAGGTGCGTGAGCCAGGGCGTACCCGGCCGGAACGCCGAGAGCGCTCGCGAGCGCGACGCTCGCGAGCGAAGCGCCGAGCGACGTCCAGAGCGCCGCAGTCGCGTCGCGGGCCGCCAGGGCGCGCCAGGCGTCTGCCGGCGCGATCGACCCGACCAGATTCACGAGCGGCGCGAGCATCAAGAGCAGCAGCGCCCAGAGCGCCAGGCGAAATGGGTTCATCGGACCGTCGTGCATTTGCGGCGCACGACATCTTTACCGGCACGATACGTTCGCGGCGAGGCCGGATTCCCGAGGCGACCGAAGCAGAAGATGTGGAACTGACCCAGGCTTCCGAACGACGCAGGGCACTGATTGCCGACGATGACGGCGACGTTTGTGCGCTGCTGACGCTCGTGCTCAAGCCCGTGTGCGACGTCGTCGCCGTGCACGATGCCGAAACGGCGCTCGGACTTCTTGCGGAGGGCTTCGCGTTCGACGTGATCATTTCCGACTTCATGCTGCCGGGAATCAGCGGTCTCGAATTCGTGCAGCGCGTGCGCAACGATCAAGCGAAGAACACGCCGATCCTCATGATCAGCGGTCACGGGGCGATCGTGAGCGACCGTGCGCGGGCGGTCGGCGTCGACGCGTTTCTCGACAAGCCGTTCACGCTCTCGCAATTGCGCGCGACGCTGCTCGCGCTCCTCGACGGCAGCCCCGTCATTCGCTGCGCCTAAGCGCGACGTAGGCCATCGAGCGCCCGCGGCGTAGACAGCGCCGCGATGCTCCTGACCACCCTCCGCGTTTTTCTGGTGGCCGCCTCGCTCGCGCTGGACGTCTTCGCCGTCAGCGTCGGCGTCGGCATCCGGGGCGTCGACCGGGCTGCGAAGATCCGCATCGGCGCGTCGTTCGCGGCTGCCGAAGTCGTGATGAATTGCATCGGCGCGGCCGGCGGCGCGCTGCTCGGCCGCGCGATCGGCGACGTCGCCGCATACGTCGGCTTCGCGGCACTCGCGGGCGTCGGCGTCTACATGATCTACGAGTCGATGCGCGAGGGCGAACAGAACTTCGACCTCTCGCGCGGAACGGGGCTTTTGATCGCGTCGCTTTCGATCAGCCTAGATTCGCTCGGCATCGGTTTTTCGATCGTCTACATCGG
>CAZZUZ010000044.1:0-11926 GCA_964657315.1 Vulcanimicrobiota bacterium | reverse complement strand
TATCTCGCCGCGCGGCGGCCGGTCGTCTCGACCGCGGTCGCCGACGTTCGCGCGGTATTCGGTGACGTCGTTCTTTTCGCCGACGACCCGGGCGCCTTCGCAGACGCGTGTTTTGCCGCGGCGAGGGCGCACGATCCGGATAAGGTCGCGCTCGGCGAGCGGCTCGCCCGAAGCCAGAGCTGGGACGATATCGTTACGCGCATGTGGCGGACGCTCGAAGGCGAAACACGGCCGCAATGAAACGCGCATCCCTTACGCTCGCGCTCGCCCTGCTGCCGGCCGTCGCGCTCGCGCAGAGCGCGCCGCCCAAACACGCGGCGTCGAATCACGAAGCGCCCTACGCGCGCCTGGCGAGCGACCTCGAGACGCCGAAACTCACGTATTCGCAGGGGCCCAAAGACAAATCGCTCCTCAAACTCCGGTACGTCGGCGACGGACAGACCGACGCGACGTGGGAGAAAATGACCTCGATCAGCATCGCGAAGGTGCGGCCCGAAGATACGACGGTCGCGACGCGTTCGATCATCGCGAAGTTCAAGAGCGATCTCGAGTCGGACAAAAAAGCGAAGGTCTCGCGCTTTGACGAGAAGTTGCTCCCCTCGCAGAATGCGTATTTCGAGTTTCACTCACCCGACGGCGTCGCCGAACAAGGCATCGCGTACAGCCCGGCGGCGGGCTTCGTCAGCGTCATTCAAGTCGCGTACAAACACGGCTATACGAGGGCGGCGATCGATCGCGGCATCCTCAAATCGCTCTTGAACCCCGGAGCGGCACCGCCTACGCCGTAATCGGATCGCCGTGTTCGAACGCGTCGATCGCCTCGAGGGTATCGATGCGGCGGCGCAGCGACGGATGGGAGGCGAAGAGCAGTTCCATCCAGCGCGGCTGTTCGTCTTCGGCGAGGTTCTGTTCGCGTAAGCGCCGGAAGGCCGCGGCGCCGGACTTGGCGTCGTTCGTGGCCGCCACGGCGAATTCGTCGGCGGCGCGCTCGCGACTGCGCGAGAAGCCCGCGAGCAGCGGGCCGATCGCGAGCGAGATCGCGCTGATCGCGAAGAACGTTCGCGCGAGACCGGCTGCGGTCGCGAGACTGCGGCCGTCTCGCGATGCGACGGCGCGGCTGCCGAAGAAGACGACCGCCGCGGCACCGGTGCCGGCGGCGACCATGCGCCACACGTCACTCGTCGCGTAGTGGCCGAGCTCGTGCGCGACGACGAACATCGTTTCGTGCGGCTCGAATTTGCCGAGCAGCGTGTCGCCGATGACGATGCGTTTGGTGTTGAAGAGGCCCGTGACGTACGCGTTGGCTTTTTCCGTCTGCTTGCTCATATCGACGCGCAGGATCGCGGCGTCGCCCGCACCGTAGCGCGCTGCGAGCGCGCGGATTTCGTCTGCGAACTCACCCTCGATCGTTTCGAACGTATTGAAGAGCGGCGCGATGAACGTCGGTGCGATCACGTTGGCGAGCACGAGCAGCGGCACGGTGCCGAGCGTCGCGAGATACGGCCACATGCGCGGCGCGCCATCGATCGTCGTCGCGAGCAGTTCGACGAGCGGCACGCCGATCGCGATCGAGAGCGCGGACCCTTTCGCGCGTTCGACGAGCCAGTCGGGCGCGGTCTGCTTCGAGAGATCGTAGCGGCGCTCGAGCGCGTAGCCTTCGACGAAGTCGCCGGGCAGATCGAGCAGCGAACTCAGTGCGAGCGCACCCGCGACGAGGGCGAGGCGCTTGGAACGCGGCTCGCGTGCACCCGCGGCGGGTTCGAGCGCGGGTCCCACCCCGTAGGCTAGCGCCCCGAGGCCGAGCAGCGATCGCGCGATGCCCGCGAGCATCAGTCCGCGGCGCAAGCTGCCGTAGGCGGCGGCGTCTTTTTCGATTTTCGGTGAGGGCGATCGCATTTCGCCGATCGCTTCGACCGCGCGCACGTACGTGTAGCCGAGAACCGCGCCGCCCGCGAGGCCGATGATAAAACGCCGCATGTGCGAATCGACTACGCCGTGAGAGCGTTCGTTAACTGCCGCGCATACGCGTGCGATCCGGCCGATGGGTCGTATGCGGTTCGTCGTTGCGTGCTCGTCGACGGCGAGCGCATCGTCGCGGTGGGCGGCGACGTTCCCGCCGGAATCGCGTGCGAGCGTATCGACCTCGGCGGCGCGACGCTCGTGCCGGCTTTCGCCGATTGCCACGTGCACCTCACGGATACCGGGTATTCGATCGGCCCACGCGATCTCGCCGCCGCCCGCGATGTGGCGTCGTTCGCAGCGGCGGTCGCCGCGATCCCGCGCGACGGCGACATCGTCTACGCCGCCCGGTACGACGACGCGGCCTGGCCGGACGGGGCGCTCGCGAGTGCCGATCCGTTGCGACGTTTCCATGCCGATTCGCTCGCGATGATCGTCCGCGTCGACTACCACTCTTCGATCGTTAACGACCGTACGTTTTCCGCGCTCGACCTCGACCCGCGGCTCGAGGGTATCGAGCGCGATGCCGGCGGAAAGCCCACCGGACGTCTGTTCCTCGAAGCCAATTGGAAGGCGCAGGCACGGTTTCGCACGCTGATTCCGCGCGACGCGTATCGCGCCGCGACCGCACGCGCGGCGGATCTCGCGCTGCGCGAAGGTGCGGTGCATCTGCACGCGCAGCTCGTCGCGCTCGCGTCGGACGACGCGTATGGCGAGGAGATCGCTTTTCTGCGAACGCTGCCGCACGTGAAGATCCATCCGAAGATCTGCGAACGCAAGCCGCACTTGGCGCGGCGCCTCGGTCTGCCGTACATCGGCGGCGACGTCTTCCTCGACGGTTCGCTCGGCAGCGCGACGGCGGCGACGTGCGCGCCGTACCACGATCGCGAGACGTCGGGCACGCTGATGCTCTCGGACGACGACGTCTTCGAGTACTTCCTCCAAAGCGAAAGGCTCGGCATCTCCGCCGGCGTGCACGCGATCGGCGATCGCGCGATCGAACAGGCGTTGCACGCGTGGGAACGCGTCTTGGGCGGAAAGCGCAGCGAACGGTGCCGCCACTTCATCGAACACTTCGAAGTGGCGACTCCCTCCCAGATCGCGCGCGCGGGAGCGCTCGGACTGTACCTCTCCGTGCAGCCGCAATTCGACGCGCAGTGGGGCGCGCCGGGCGGCATGTACGACGCGCGGCTTTCGCGCGAGCGCGCCGCCGGAATGAACGCGTTCGCGAGCGCGAAGGCGGCCGGTGCCGTGCTCTGCGGCGGCGACGACGCGCCGGTGTGCGCGCTCTCGCCGCTCGCGGGCATGGCCGCGGCTTGCGCCCATCATAACCCCGCGGAACGTCTCTCGCCGCTCGAGGCCCTCACGATGTACGCGAGCGACGCGGCGCGTTTCGGTTTCGCCGAACACGCGACCGGTCGCATCGCGCCCGGCTTCGCCGCCGATCTCACCGTCCTCGACCGCGATCCGTTCGAGGACGGTTCGTTCGCACGCACCAACGTGCTCTCGACCTGGTCCGACGGAGAACGTGCGACGGTGCGAACGTGAGTGAGATGGAAGATGCGGGCCGTGCGTATGAGGACGCGGCCGACGTCGCGATGCCGCAGGCGAACCGCGAATGGGGCTACGGAACGCTCGTTCCGTGCCGGCTCGGCGGCCTCGATCCGCTGCGCTACCACGATGACATGCAGCTCGCCTTCGAATCGGTTTCGCTCGCGTTCGAGAATGCCGGATGAGCATTCACCTCTCGATGAATCTGCTGCGGACGATGCTCGCCGCGACGGGCGGCCCGACGCTGACGCCGGCGACCGACGAAGAGGTCAGGCGCGTGCGCGAGGCGGGCGCGCCCAAGGATCTGCTCGAGATGTATCGCATCGGCGATCCGGACGACGCGTACGTGGAAATGAACGGCGTCCGCCTCTTTTCGATCGACACCGCGATCGCGCGCAATGCGGAGCCGGCGATCGCGGCGACGCTCGGCCGCGCCGGCTACTTCGCCTTCGCGGAAGCCGCGAGCGGAGCGGTCTACGCGCTCGACGCGACGACGCAGGTGATCGGCCCGCGCGACGTCATCCGCTTCGACGATACCGCAGCCGGTTTCGAAGCCGGACGCGCGATCGCCGCATCGGGGCTCGATGCCTTCGTCTTCGCTCTCGCGACCAACGCCATCCCCGCCGAATAGGCTATTGCAAACGCCGTCGTTCTCGAGGTGAGCCGCTTCAGGCACGTTGTTGTCATCGTGTTGCGTTTTTCGAGTCGAGCTCTCGTCCGCGTTCCATGTCGGCGGGATCTACGATACGGTCCGCGATCATTTCGTGACGAGCCACGGCCGGCTCCATACTCGGTAGACCCCGGACGACGCGTTCTCGACCATCAAGCCGAAGGCGAGCCGTTCGTGGGCCCAATCGCCGTCGCCGCCGAGCGAACCCTCGAGGCTTTCGAGGCTCCAGCGTTTCTCTTGCGCGTCGACAAACGCGAGGATCGCGCATGCGGCGTCGAGCGCCTGCGGCCGGAGCACGTCGCCGGGATCGGGTCTAGCGCCGAACAGTTTCATCGCTTCGAAACACACGATGCGTATTTGTGCGAGATAGCGGTCGCGCTCGACGTCGTCCGACTCGCGCGCGTACGCGGCATATCCGGTCGTGCCCGCTCGGACACCCATGAACGTCATCGTCGCTTCGAGTCCCGCCGTATCGACGGGCGACCGGAAATACACGATGCCGCCCGGGCCGTCGTTGACCGGCGCGTCGGCGTACGGATCGCCGGTTCGTTCGAACGCCCCGTAAAACGATCCGAGCGATGACGCCGGCCGCAGCGTGTCCCACGGCATGAACGCGGCCGGCGGCGCTATCCCGAGCCCGATCGGCGCGAAGAGCGAAAAATCGCCCGGCCTCACGCGGCATTCCGTCGGCCACCCAGCGGGTGAAATCGCGACGCGATCCTCGATTCCGATCCGCATGCCTAAACCGCGCTCAAATGATCGAGATCGTCTCTTTCGGCTTCGGCTTGGCCGCCATCGCGGCGAGCAGTGCGGCGGCGAGCTGGTCGACGAGCGGATCGTCGAACGTATCGAGGCGGCCGGCATCGGCGATCTCCATGAGTCGCGGCGAGATCGGCATGCGCGCGAGCATCGGCGCCTGCGCGAGCGTCGCTACTTCGTCTGCGTGCGAGGGACCGAAGACGTCGTAACGCGTGCCCGTATCGGGTGCTTCGAAGTACGACATGTTTTCGATGACGCCGAGCACGGGCTTCTTGAGCTGGGCGACGAGATTTGCCGCTTTGCGCACGATCATCGTCGCGAGCGCCTGCGGCATCGTCACGAGCACGACTCCGTCGATCGAGAGCGACTGCAGCACGGTCAGCGGCGCGTCCGACGTGCCGGGCGGCAGATCGATGAGCAGCACGTCGAGTTCGCTCCACAGCGTCTGTTCGTAGAACTGACGGATGACGCCCGAGAGGATCGGGCCGCGCCAGATCATCGCGGTGTCTTCTTCCGGCGTTAGCAAATTCGAGCTAACGACCTCGATCGCGCTGCGCGTCAGTGCCGGAATGAAGAGGTTGCGCGGCTTCGCACCCGGCGGCACGACTTCGTTCGGATCGTTGAAGACGTCCAGGGGTTTGCGCATGCCGAAGAGGCGCGGGATCGACGGTCCCGTGATGTCGCCGTCGAGGATTCCCACCCGTTTGCCCGCGCGGCGCAGCCCCATCGCGAGCAGGCCCGTCGTCAGCGATTTGCCCACGCCGCCTTTGCCGCTCATGACGGCGACCACGGCCTTGGGCATCGACCGGCGGCCCGAGCGGTCCGGAACCTTGTCGTCGTTCATGATCGTGGGCACCCGGCCCGAGAGACGGGCTTGCGAGAGCGCGGCCATGACGGGCTCTACGCGCAGGCCGTGCGCGATCGCCCCGGCCTCGAGCGTCTCGTGCGGGGCGACGGCGCAGCCGTTACACCGCATGCCGAACTCGGCGAGCACGTCACGGGCGATCGGGAGGTCTCGGACGAGTTCGGCGAGGTTCGAGGCGGGACTGAGCGGGATCGGCATGGAGCGGCGGCTACAACTTTCAGAAGTGGGAAAGAGCTAGACTTCGGCATCGCGTTCCGGACGCATGTCACGGTAGACGCCGTGGGCGTTCGCTATGCTCGATCTCAAAGTAAACTCCAGGAGGACCTCCATGTCGGCAGCCGCTTCGTTAGTGATCCCGGTGGCGTTCACCACCACGTCCTCGGAAGCGAAGGCCCTGCGGATCTTTCAGGCCACCGCGGGCATTTCGCAATTCGTCGTGAACGTGCCCGAAGGCACCGCGACCATCTCGTACGAGTTCCCCGGGAACATCGACGGGCTGGTGCGGCGTCTGAGCGGTGTCGGCGTTAAAGCGGGGCCGACCGTTCACGTCACGGTTCCGGTTAAGAATCTCTCGGGGAAGGTCGTCAACCCGACCCAGCTTCTGGCCGACCTCAAATCGTCACCGGCCGTCGTCGACGCGGCTTTCGATGGAGATGCGGTCACGGCGACCATCGTCTGCGCGACCAATGCATTTCGTTACGTGTATGAGGAAATCATCATCAACGGCTTGATGCCGCTCGACGTCCCGACCGTCGCTCATCCACAGGAGTTCGTTCTCTGATCGCTTCCGCCGAACCCGACGTCCTGGTCATCGGAGCCGGCCCCGCCGGGCTCGCCGCTGCAAAATTTCTCGCCGATGCCGGAAAGACGGCGCTCGTCCTCGAGAAACGCCCGATTCCCGGCGGCAAGCTCTCGTCGTGGCGCGATCGCGACGGCGACTGGCTCGAAACCGGGCTGCACGCCTTTTTCGGCGGCTACCACAACGTGCACGACCTCTTGCGCGACGTCGGCATTTCGTACAACGTGCTGTGGCAGCCGCATACGCTGACCTGGGGCTTTCCGCCGGGTTTCTCGCCGCGCTGGACTGACCCCGAGGCGATCTTCGAAGAGTTCCACTTCGTCGATCTGCCTTCGCCGTTCAACGGCATCGGCGCCGTCCTCAACGGCAAATACGTTTTCAACACGTACGAGAAGCTGCTCTTCGCGAAGGGTACGTTCCCCGTACTGCTGGGCGATCACGACTATGCAGAGAAGCAGGACGACATCTCGTACGCCGATTGGCATCGCAAGCGCGGGATGAGCGAGCACATGCTGCGCACGTTCTTCGCACCGATGGCGCTCGCGCTCAACTTCACGCCGATCGACCAGATCTCGGCCGAAGCGATGCTGCGCGTCATGGCGTACTTCGCGTCGAGCAAGGACGCGAGCCGCGCCGGCTTCCTCAACGCGCCGCCGTCGATCTCGCTGATCGAGCCGCTCGTCGAACACGTGCGTAAGCGCGGGCAGGACGTCGAGATGTCCAGCGGCGTCGGCGAATTGATTTTCGAAGGCGATCGCGTCGCCGGGGCGCGTACGCTCGACGGTCGCGAATACCGGGCCGAAGCGACGATCCTCGCCGTGCCCGTGCACAACGCCGCAAAGCTGCTGCCGGCCGAGATGCTGCGCGATCCGCTCGTGTACGGCGTCGGGAAGTTGCAGTCGAGCCCGATCATCAACGCGCACTTGTGGTTCGACCGTCCGATCTCGCGCATGACGAACCTGATCTTCGCGCCCGGTACGATCCTGCCGGTCCACGCCGACCTCGGCCAGGCGTCTCCGGGCTACGAGTGGCCGAACAAGTCGTTCGTCGAGATCTGCGTCGCTCCGGCGGACGACCTCATGAAGATGGACGACGACACCGTTATCGAACGGGTAATGACCGATATGCGCAAGCTCTATCCGCTCGCGACGCGCGAGCATTTGGTCAAAGCCAAGCTCGTTCGCGTTCCTAAGAGCGTGTACCGCGCAAGCCCGGGCGCCGAGCGCCTGCGGCCCGGCGCGCGGACGCCCGTGTCCAACCTCTTTCTCGCGGGCTGCTACACCAATCACAAATTCCCCGCGAGCATCGAGGGTGCGGTACGTAGCGCCAAAGTCGCGGCACAACTCGCCTCAGAGCGCATCGGTGCTCGAACTTAGTCCGCCGCTCGAACTCGCAGCCGCGGCGCCGCGCGATCTCGCCGCCTTGCCGGCCGCCTACGAGGCGTGCCGTGACATCACACGTACCGCATCGAAGACGTTCTACCTCGCTTCGAAGTTCTTGAGCGAAGAGAAGCGTCGTGCGGTTTGGGCCGTGTACGCCTTCTGCCGGACCGCCGACGACGTCGTCGATACCGGCGCGCCGACGACGGCTCGCCTCGCGAAGCTCGACGACCTCGAACGCAAGCTCGTCGACGCCGCCCGAGGCGTCGCGACGGAGCCGTTCTTCATCGCGTACGCCGATGCGGCTGCCAACTTCGACATTCCGCTGGAGCCCGCGCTTGCGCTCTTGCGCGGCGCGCGTTCCGATGTGACGGTGCGGCGCTACGAGACCTACGAAGAACTCTGCGAATACTGCTACCTCGTCGCCTCGACGGTCGGGTTGCTGGTCTCGCCGATCCTGGGGTACTCGTCGCCGGAGGCGCTGCCGTTCGGCGTGACGCTCGGGCGCGCGATGCAGCTCACCAACATCTTACGCGACGTGGGCGAGGACGCGCGCATGGGCCGCATCTACCTGCCGGCGGAAGACATGCGTCGCTTCGGCTACACCGACGCCGACGTTCTCGCCGGTGTCGTCGACGACCGCTTCGTCGCGCTCATGCAGTTCGAGATCGCGCGCGTGCGCGACCTGTACGTCCAGGCGGAGCCGGGTATCGCGATGCTCTCGGCAGAGAGCCGGTACACGGTGCGGCTCGCACTCTCGCTGTACCGCCGCATCCTGGGCGCCATCGAGCGCAACCGCTACGACGTCTACTCGCTACGCGCGTTCGTGCCCCTGCGGACGAAACTCGCCCTCGCCGCCGGCGTCGCGCTGAAGAGCTGAGCGCGTTTCTCGCCTCTCGGTAGCCCGCGCTACACCATCGCGAGTCCCCGGCCTGATACCGTAAGCGGGAAGCCGCCGCATCGGCTTCTCGCTCGCACCTAACAAAGGGGATTGCCGATGGCCACAATCAGTCCGGCCGGCGTGTACGAAGTCGGAAACGACCAAGTACCGGAAGTCTACCGCCCGTTTTTCGATAACGGCGACTGGACCCAGCACACGCTAACCGTCTATGGATCCTGGGTATTTTTCATCATCGCCGTCGTTGCCCACATATTCGTGTGGCAATGGAAAGCCTGGTAAGCGGATATGGTGAAGAGCTATAACTTCCGCGCCGTGCTCGGCGCATATCTCGGAACCGGCCTCGTGGTCGCGTTCCTCATCCACTTCATCGTTCTGAGCTCGCCTCGCTACAACTGGATCTTCCCGCAGTCGACGACTGCGATGGCGGCTCCCGCGCCGGCTCCCGGAGCGAAGTAAGCCACTCGAGATCCTCGCGGCGGTTCGCAGCCGGGAGTGCGCGTGACTTCGGTCCGTGACATACCCGGCTCGCGTCGCGCATTGTTTGAACATACGGAGAAAGCCGAGGTCGCATGCTCAGTTTCGAAGGCGTGTATCGCAAACGGGGAGGAACGTTTCTCGCCGATATCCTCGGCGACGATCCGTTGGATTTTTGGGCGGGCCGATTTTACGTCGGCGTGTTCGGACTCGTGTCCGTCCTCGCCACGATCGTCGGTATCGTCGCGATCGCGCTCTCGATCGCACGTCTGGGCGACGGCGACCTCGCCCGCGTTACGATCCAATCACCCGCACGGGCGTTCGGCCTGCACTTCGCCCCGTTCGATCAGGGCGGCAACTGGCAGCTCATCATCATCTGCGCCTCGATCGCGTTCATCACGTGGGCGCTACGCGAGGTAGAGATCTGCCGCAAGCTCGACATGGGCTACCACGTGCCCGTGATGTTCAGCTTCGCGATCTCGGCGTTTCTCGTCTTACAAGTGATCCGGCCGCTGTTGCTGGGCTGCTGGTGCGAGGGCTTCGATCTCGGGTTCACGGGGCACCTGACGTGGGTCTCCAACACCGGCTTTAAGTACATGAACTTTTACTTGAATCCGTTTCACGCGTACGGCGTGCTCGGGTTCTTCCTCACCGCGATGGTGCTCGCCATGCACGGCAGCGCCATCCTCGGCACCTACAACACCAACGCCGACCCGACCGTCGAGACCGCCAACGTCGATAACTTCTGGCGCGACTACATCGGTTACTCGATCGGCGAACTCGGCATTCACGTGCTCGGTTTCTGGCTCGCGATCTACACGCTCGTGATGTCCGACCTCTGCATCCTGACGTCGGGCCCGTGGGTGCGCGATTGGGTCGACTTCTGGCACTTCCAAATTCCGTGGTTCCACTAGGCGCGAAGGGAGCAAACTCATGGCAACCGTAATCGCGCGCCCCAAACTCGAACCGTTCGAAATGCCGACGCCCGTGCCGTACGACACGCACGATCCGGTCGGGACGCGCTTCGGAAAACCGTTCCACATCCCGCTGCTCAAGAAGCTCGGTATGTCGGCGCAAATCGGCACGATCTGGCTCGGCACCTGGGGACTGCTCTCGGCAATCTTCTTCGGCGCCGGGATGGGCGTCCTCGTCTTCGCCGGCGTCACGCAGATGCAAGGCGACATGTGGATGCTGCTCAAGTATTTCGCGAACGTCCAGATCCAGCCGCCCGAAGGTTTGGGCATGGCGCCGTCGCTCCAAGAGGGCGGCTTCTGGCAGATCAACATGCTGTTCTGGTCGCTCGCCGTCATGTGCTGGGCGGGCCGGCTCTACGATCGGCTCGTACGCTATCAGTGGCGCCCGTATCTGCTCTTCGCATGGCTATCGGCGATCTTGCTGACGGCGACGATCTGGGTCTTCCGGCCGATCGCGATGGGCTCGTGGGCGGAAGCGCCGGCGCTGGGCCTCAACTCCGATCTCGACTGGGCGCAGAACTTCAGCGTTCTCTGGGGCAACCTCTATTACAATCCATGGCACATGTTAGCCATCTTCTTCCTGCTCGGTTCGACGATGCTCTGGGGCATGCACGGCGCGACGATTCTCGCGACCGCCTCCGAGGGCAGTCACATGGAAGACGCCGAGATCAAAGACATGCATTCCGGCTCGCACAAGTCGATGCTGTTCTGGCGCTGGACGATGGGCTTCAACGCCAACCCCAAGACGATCCACGATTGGCTTTGGTGGTTCTCGGTGGGCACCGTCCTCTCGTCGGCGATCGGGATCATGGTCACCGGCACCATCGTCAAAGACTGGTACGTTTGGGGCGTCGATCACGGCTGGGTTCAACAATACGGCCCGATCACGCGATCGGCCATCAACGGTATGCCCGAGAAACCGATCATCGGCATCAACGGTTCGTCGTTGCCGGGAATCTCACCGAACGCTCCGGGTATGTCGCAAGGCGGATACTAAATGCGTAAACTCTTCGGCCCCATCGTCATCGCGGCGTTCGCGATCGCTGCAAGCAGCATCGCGCCGTTTTTGGCCTCCGGCGTCAAAGCCGCGGGGCCGGCGGCAGGGACGACGCCGATCCACTCGCATGCCGGCAGCGGCATGGGACAGCAAGAGCGTGCGGTGCAGCCCGTGGGCGATCGCGTCAACCCGGCGCAAGACGGTACCTCGATCGACGAACGCGCGGCCGAAATCTACACGCACGTCTACGGCCCGGTCGATCAGAGCGCGCCGCTCGATTTCTCGACGCAGCCCAAGAGCGTCCCGCGCAACTACGTCGGCGGCCGCCTCTACAACGTTCAGGTACTCAAGGGCTACTCGTACGCTCAAGTCGTCGCGCAGATGGGCTACTACACGACCGCGCTCGGCGTGAGCTGCACGTACTGCCACAATGCGGGCAATTTCGCGTACGACACGGCGACGAAAAAGATCGCGCGAACGATGCAGATCATGTCGAACGGCGTCCAGCGCGGCTACATCGACCCGGTTAAGAAAGACTATCCGAATTACGCCGTGACGGGCGCCGTCGGCTGCGCGACGTGCCATCGCGGCGCGCCGC
>CAZZUZ010000043.1:0-12035 GCA_964657315.1 Vulcanimicrobiota bacterium | reverse complement strand
GCGACGTGCACGAGCTGCGAGTGGCCGCCCGAAACGAGCAGCGCAAGAAACGGATATTCGGGGACGACGTCGCGTTCGAGGAACGGCGCGAAGATGTGCCCGTGGAGATGGTTGACGGCAAAGAGCGGTTTGCCGGTCGCAAACGCGAGCGCTTTTGCCGACGCTACGCCGATCACGAGACTGCCGACGAGTCCGGGGCCGGCGGTTACGGCGATGCCGTCGAGATCGTCGAAGGTGACGTTCGCGCGGCCGAGCGCGTCCTCGACGGCGGCGCTGAGCAGGGCGAGGTGTTGCCGGCTCGCGATTTCGGGGACGATACCCCCGAACTTTTGATGGAAGGCGTCTTGGTTGGTGGAGACGTTCGCCAGTGCGATTCGGCCGTCGCGAACGACCGCGGTGGCGGTGTCATCGCACGAGGTCTCGATGCCGAGGATGAGCATGGTTTCGTGTGTTTCTGGCGATCCCGATGCTGCCCTGGAAATGGAGGCGAAACCGGCCTCATTGTGGCCCGTGCGATTCTGGCCACAGCGGTAGAGCGACGTCGTATCGCCCTCCGACTGCGCAAGAGGTTCGAACGAGATTCGCCGCCGGTTGCTGGAGTCGACCGTCCAAGAGCGCGATCCGCCGTTCGGCGTAGTGCACGAAGCGTGCGTCGTGCGTGACCATGACGATCGTGGAACCCGACTCGTGAAGCTCGGACAAAAGCTTCATCACCGCAGCACCGTTTTCCGTATCGAGGTTTCCGGTCGGCTCGTCGGCGAGAAGGATCGACGGTTCGCCGGCGAGCGCGCGGGCGACGGCCGCGCGCTGTTGTTGGCCGCCGGAGAGTTGCGCCGGAAAATGGCGCATGCGAGCCGCCATGCCCACGCGCTCCAGCGACTCGGCGACGCGTCGCTTGCGTTCGCGCGGGCTCATGCCGCGGTAAGTCAATGGTAATGCAACGTTATCTTCGACGTTGAGATCGCCGATGAGATTGAAGTTTTGGAAGATGAAACCGATCTCGCGATTGCGCGTGCGCGATCGGTCTTGCGACTGAAATTCGGAGACGGCCTTACCGTCCAGGAAATAGTCACCGGAGTCCGGCACATCGAGCATTCCGAGAATCGCGAGTAGCGTCGATTTCCCGCAGCCCGATGGGCCTTCGATGCAAACGAATTCGCCGCGATCGATCGTCATCGTCACGTCGCGTAACGCAAATGTATCGACAACGCCCGCGGAATAGCATTTCGTTACCGACCGTAACTCTATCAACGGCATCACGTCCCCATCAATGCAAGCGAAGAGAAGCGGCGCCGCCGGCCGCAGGGATATCCGACACGATGACCACGTCGCCGGCTCTAAGACCGGCGCGCACCGCAACCCGATCGCTCGAACCCGTCCCGAGACGCACGGGTATCAGCGTGGCTCGTTCGTTTTTGACGCGATAGAGGTTAACGGTGGCGTAGTCCGCGGCGTTTGCCGGGCGCGTTATCGATACGACATTTTTCAAACGTGCGAGTTCTATCACACCCTCGACGTGAGAGTCGATCCGCAGATCAGGAGGAGGTGCGTCGAGCGAGATCTCCGTCGCGACGCCGGCGTTCTCTGCGGAGGGTGCGATGTGCGAAACGATACCGCGAACGTGGGTCCCCGAAATGTCTAGGCTGACGTCTTGTCCGATCGCGATGCTGCGTGCATCGGCTTCCGATACTTGGAGGTAGACGATCAAGTCGTGATCGCCCGCGATTCGGGCGATTTCTGATCCTGCGGCGACCCGTTGTCCCAATTCGACGGAGATCGTTTGAACGGTTCCGCGTTCCAGCGCGACGATTCGAAGCGACGCAACGTCCGCACGACGCGCGTCCAACTGCGATTGCAGGTCCGCAATCTTCGCATCTTGTTCTGCAAGCCGTGCCCGAGCGTCGGCTTGAGCCGCAAGCGTTCGGCTCATTGCCATGCGCAGGCGATCGCGATCTTCCAATGTTTTGATCCGTGCCACGCGATAGGTGACCGCTGGGATGAGCCCGGCCTTTAAGAGACCGCGGCTCGCTTCGTCTTGCGTGGCATCGGTGTCTCGATCGGCACGTGCCGTTCGCATTTCCGCGTCGCTTTGGAGAATCGCACTAGCATTCTGGGCATCGATGGATTTGCGTTCGGCCCGCGCGGCCGCGAGCTGCGCCGCGCCTTCTGCGACCGCCGATTCGAGGCTCATACTGCGCAGCGTCGCGAGGAGCGTGCCGGGACGCACATGGCTCCCCGGCCGCACCGAAATCGACGCGACGGTGCCGTCGCTTTGCGCGGACGCGATCGTGAGACGGCCGGAGGCAACGGTTCCGGTTGCGGACACGCCGCGCACGATAGTTCCGTATCGAGCGACGTCGGTGATGACGCTATCGCGCTCGATCACCGGCTCGTGAACGATGGGACGGGAGAGCGCGTAGAGTCCGGCGCCGCCGGCAGCAGCGAGGAGCGTTGCCGACGCCACGATCGAGAAACCCGGAATTCGATATCGGCCCTTCGTGCGCATGACGTCCATGCTCATTCGTACCGCAAAGCGTTGATCGGAACGATCCGCGAGGCGCGATATGCCGGACTAAAAGCCGCAGCGAACGTCGCGATTCCGACCGCGCCGACGACGAATACGTAGATCGACGCATCGAACTGCACGTTTCCGAGAAGCACTGCTCCGAGTTGATCTGCCGCAGCGATTCCGAGCAGAATTCCGGCTGCCCCGGCCGGGAGCGCCATACGGACGGTTTCGGAGAGGATCATTGCGACGATCGCTCGCGGTCGCGCGCCGAGTGCGATGCGAAGCCCGATCTCGTGCGTTCGCTGAGCGACGCCATATGAAACGACCGCGTAGACGCCGGCGAGTGAGAGCAGAAAAGCAATGGCTCCTAACGTAGTCAGCAGGCTCGCGACGATGCGGAACGGTCCGATATCGTTATCGAGAAGAGTCGCGTATGGAAAGACCAGGCGCGGCATGACCAGCGGGCCAACCGTCGCAGTCGCCGCGCGAACGGCTTGCATAACGGAAATGCCGGGCTCGGCACGCACTAACAGGTATTCATTGAGCGTGCGCTTCTGCGCGATGGGAAGATAGAGGACGGGTTCGAAATCGGCGGAGCGCGAGCGCCGCACGTTACCGACGACACCGACGATCGTGGCTTCTACCTGGTCGCCGTATCCGTTGATGACGCGCTTCCCGAGCGCGCGGGTAGCGGTGCCGAAGAACTTTCTCGCAAATGCGAGATTGACGACCGCCACCGGTGCCGACGCCTCACGGTCCCGCGCGGAAAAGCTTCGTCCGACGAGTATTGGAATCCGTAATTCAGAAAAGAATCCGTTCGAGACGAAACCGAAACTCGTGTCGGGATCGTTAGCGGGTGCGGTATGCGAGCCGGCGATGTGGAACGTGTCGTCCGGCTCTCCGAGGAACGGCGTTGCGGTGGACCACTCCGCTGCGCGAATTCCCGGCTCGGCAGCGATACGCGAACGTATCTGGTCCATCTGCTTGCTCGCAAGCCGCACGTTTGCGGATAGGCCCGCGATTCGTACGGCGCTCAAATTATCGGGATCGAAACCGAGCGGCAACGCGATCATCGTAAATACGGTACGGACGCTGAGCGCGGCTGCGATGCAAATGGCTATCGCGAGCGTGAGTTGGCCTCCGGCGAGGAGGGCTCGAATGCGCCGGCCACCAGAGGTTATTACGCCTCTTCCGCTCGCTTTGAGCGTTTTCGAAGCGTCGGGTTTGGCGAGTACGAGCGCCGGCGCGAGGCCCGAGGCGACGGTGACGAAGGCTGCCAAACCGGCAGTTACGAGCATCGTTGGGAAGTCGAGGCTCACAGTGAATGCCGTCGGGTAAGGCGTCATGTAATAACCGAAGAGATGGACGGCCGCGGCCGCCAGGGCGATCGCCGCGGCGCTTCCGGCGAAGACGTATACGGCGGCTTCGGTAAGCAACTGCGAGACGACTCGCCGCCACGACGCACCAACGGAAACACGGATCGCGATTTCAGACGAGCGCGACGGGGCGCGACTGAGGAAGAGATTGGCGACGTTCGCGCAGGCGATGAGTACGATCGAGAAAGCGATGGCTGCGACGACGAACGCGATCGGCCGGACCCCTCCGAAGAGCGCGTCCTCGACGTTTCGTGCGTACCCGACGACGCCGCTATTGACGTCGGGATGGTCTTTCGCAAGATGCGCGAAAACGCGCGCCAGCTCCAGATCGATGTGCGCGATCGTCTCGCCCGAGGCGAGCCGCGCCACGACGGTCGTATTGTGTCCGGCATACCAATAGGTAGAAGCAATCAGTGGGATGAGATAATCGCTGCGTGTGATGCCGTCGCGCTGGTCGTTAAGCTCGAATGCGTTCTCGGGTGCTATGCCGATAATACGATATTCGATACCTCCGATGTCGGCGGTGCGGCCGATGACATCTTTTGAGCTTTGGTAGGCACTCTGCCAAAGTTTATAAGAAATGACGACGACGGGTTCGGCCCCGGGGCGTAAATCGTTCGCGCTAATGAATCGTCCGAGCAACGGTTTCCAGCGGTAAACCGAGAAGAATCCGTCATTTACGGCGCCCCCATCGAGCGCTCGGAGCGGACCCATCCCCGAAAGCGTGCTCGAACGGTAATTGTATTCCGCGAGGGCCACGAATCCGGGCGTCCCCGTGCGAACGGCTTCGGCATCGGGCAGCGAAAGGTGAAGACGATCGTAGGCGGGCGAACTTTCGTAGAGCACGACGAGGCTCGACGTTTGATCGAACGGCAGCGGGCGGATGAAAATTGCCGTTAGTGCCGCGAGCACGGTCACGACGGCGGAGAGCGAAATGGCCAGCGTCCCGATTACGACGATCGCAAACAACGGAAATTTTTGGATGCTCGAACTTGCGTAAGCCAGATCGCGGAAGAGGACGGCCGTACGCTCGCGAGCGCCGCTCGCTATGAGATCGATGCACGCCCGCAAGAAGGCGACCGACCCGCCATGCCGGATGTCCTCGCAAGCATGCGAGATCATCTCGTCGCGGTACTCGAGGCGCATATCGCGCGGAAGCATGAACGCCAGCGAGTAGAGAAGCCGCCTCACGTAGGTAATAGCCGGCGGGTACGTGCGAGCGCGACGATCGCTTCAAGCCGTGAAACCTCGGCGATTGCGACGCGCCGGCCGAGCGGGGTAAGGCGATACGAGCGACGACGTTCGTCGTTCGTACCGTGAGATTTGGTTTCGACGATCCAACCATCGGCGACGAGTTGCGCGAGCGTTCGATACAGCGTTGCGGCTCCTAAGACGATACGCCCTAAAGACTCCGCCTCGATCTCTTTCGCAATCGCATAGCCGTGCAATTCTCCGGCTGCGAGAGCTAAGAGGATATGAAGCGCACCCGTCTTCAATGGAAGCAGGTCGCTCAGCGAATCGGCCACGTTAGCGGTTTTCCCTCAAGGAGCGGTGATTGATTACCCGAGATGAATATACCCAAAACGGATACTCCGGTCAAGTCTGCCGATGACCGACGCATCGCAACATGCATCGATCGAAGTAAGGGCAGACTCGGTTCGAGTACGCACGCGAGGGCGAAAAATGCATTGCGCGATCGATAGGGGACGCGGAGACGGGCAGACAGCGCCGAGTTGCCGGTCCAGAGATCCATCAGAGCCTTCGCGCCTCGACCGGTAATGTTTTCTTAAATTCGCGACCAACGGCTTAATGTTAGGATGATGCCGATGCGTTTGTTGCGTGGCTCCGGGTCGATTCTGTTCGCTCTCGCCGTCTTCACGGGATGCGAGGGCGGTGCGACGATCGGCTCCTCGCCGAATCCGGATCGCGGCGGTGGCAGTTCGGCGCCGAAAGCGTCGGCCTCGCCATCCTCGACGGGATCGCCCGTGAGCGGACTCGTCCCCCGTTGCGACCGCGAGCGCGGTGCCGAGCGCGACCGCAATATCGACGGGTTCGGCCGCTCCGGCCCCCGCAGCGAGTGTTCTCGGCGGCGGCAAGATCAAACACGTCGTCGTCGTGATCATGGAGAACCGCACCGTCGACAATCTCTTCAACGGATTTCCCGGTGCGGACACGGTCACGACGGCACCGATCTCGACGGGTGCGCGCGTCGCGCTCGTACCGGAGTTGCTCGAAGCGCCGTGCGATCCCGATCATAGCCACGCGGGTTGGGAGACCGTCTACGACGGCGGCAAGAGCGACGGTTGGGATAAGTCGGCCGCAACGTGCAGCGCGGTGACGCAGCCCATCGGCGGAGTACCGTTCGTCGGCCCGAAGTATCCGAACCTCGCGTACGTTCCGCAGACGGAAGCGCAGCCGTATTGGGATATCGCGTCCCAATTCGCGTTCGCAAACCGCATGTTCGCATCGCATTCGGGGCCGAGTTATCCGGGCCACCTCTACATCGTTTCCGCGCAGGCGCAAAATCAAATCGACGATCCCGACAGCGAGATTTGGGGATGCGAGTCACCGGCCGGTACCACGGTGAACGTGCTGGGTGCCGGCGGCGCGGTCGCCGGTACGGCGTTCCCGTGCATGGATGAACCGACCGTCGCCGATCGGATGGACGAAGCCGGCATTCCCTGGAAGTATTACAGCAACAACGAAGACGTCGATACGACGAACGAAAAGACGTCGCTCGATACCGTACCCTACGACGCGATCAAACATATTCGCTACGGTCCGGACTGGACGAACGGCGATTTCACGCTCGACGATTCGGAGTTCCTCATCGACGTCGCGAATGGCGCGCTGCGGCCGATGAATTGGCTCAACCCGCCCATCGTCGCGTCCGACCACCCGGGCGGTGTGACCGAAGGCGACACGGGCGCGGGACCAGACTATAACGCGACGTTGGTCAATACGATCATGCAATCGTCGGCGTATAAAGACAACACCGTCATCATCATTACGTGGGACGACTTCGGCGGCTTCTTCGATCACGTGACGCCGAAGGAGATCGACGACGACGGGCTCGGCTATCGCGTGCCGTTGCTCGTGATCTCGCGCTATGCGAAGCACGGCTACATATCGACCGTGCAGCACGAGTACGGTAGCATCGTCAAATTTTGCGACGAGGTGTTCGGCGTGCCCGGCCTCGGCGCGACCGATACGCGCGCTGACGATCTCTCGGATATGTTCGACTTCGATCAGCCGGCGCCGGTGTTCTCGCCGATCGCCGTGAGCGCAGCTCGTTTCGGCCGCGATCGTGAATTCGCCAAGCGATTCTTCGCGAACTATCACACCGAGCACGGCCCGCTCGATAGCGAGTAGGCCGAAGCTTCGCCGACGCTACGAGCTCTTGAGTACGGCGATGTGCGCGAGAAGTCGTTCGCGGACGAAGGAACGCAAGTCGAACAAGTCGGCCGCATTATTCGCGCTGCAGAGTATGCGCAGCTCGATTGCGAAGTTGTCCTTCGCGTCGGTGACGGCGAGGTCGAAGACGGTCGCGTCCCAGAGCGGAGACGAACTCACGATCTCGCGAGCTTTCGCGCGTAATGCGTCCATATCGTACAAACGGTCGACGTAGACGATCACGCTGCCGACGAGGTTTGGGGCAGAGTACGTCCAGTTCTGAAACGGCGTATTGATGAAGTACGTGAGCGGATAGATCTTTCGGCGTAAATCCCACATCTTCACCACGACGTACGTCGAGCCGATCTTCTCGACGTGTCCGTGGTCGCCGTCGAGAAAGAGAACGTCGTCGATGCGGATCGGTTGGGTCAGCGCGATTTGTATGCCGGCGACGAGATTCTCGAAGATGGGACGTGCGGCGAAGCCCGCCATGATGCCGATGAGACCGGCAGATGCGAGCAGCGTGGCGCCGATGGCGCGAATGGCGGGAAAGGTCGTGAGCGCGAACGCAACGCCGATGAAGATCACGATCGTGATCGCGGCGCGCGCGAGCAGATCGACCCGCGTCTGTACTTGACGTGCGTGGAGATCTTCGAGCCCGCCGTCGCGATAGGGGTGCTTGGCGAGATCGCCGCCGAGTAAGATCAGCGCCACGATCGCCCATGTGATGGCGGCGATGATGGCGATGCCGAGGACGTGCTCGGCCGCGAGTTTGAGGTTCGCAGGAAGCGTAACGAGCGGTAGCGCCGACTCGATGCCGACGAGCGGAAAAATGAAACGGCTGGGTGGCGTCGCGCGCGCGATGAAAAGCGTCAGGACGCTTTCTTTGAGGCGCGCTACGCGATGCAGAGCCCAGAAGATGACGCCCTGAACGACCAGCGCTCCGAGCGCGACGGCAACGAGGATCAGCGTCGCGGCGAGCGATTGGGAGGCGGACATGGTCGTGAAAAACCTCGCACGAGCAAAACGCCGCGCTTAAGCGCGACGCTTCTTGATCGCGACGCGCAGCTGCTCGCCGAAATCGGCGGTCTCGTGTTCGAATTCGCGGCGGCCGTCGCTCTCGAGCTGAGCCAATTCGTCGCTGGGTTCGTGATTTTGCCGATTCATCGCGAATGCCATGAGCTGAACCTGCGCTTCTCGATAGCGTTCGACGATTGCGCTCGCGAGGTCGGCGGCGGCGGGAGATAATGCGGAGCGCATTTCCTCGAGCGAGGCGCCGAGCCGTTCGATGTTTTCGAAAGCGCGGGTTGCAAGCTGCTGTTGCTCCGGCTGGCCGCCCGCGGTGTAGGCGGCGATCGTCGACTCGCGTGTGCCCGCGAGGCTCGTGCCGAATTTCTCGAGATTTTTTACACTCCAAGCGTCGATGCGTTCGCCCGCGGCGTCGTCGTTCTTGAGCGTCCCGGCGAGGACGGCCGCGCTCGCGATCGCGAGGCCGGCCACACCGGCGGCAATCAGTGTCTTCTTCATGCCAGCGGCTTTACCCAATCTTCGGCTCGGGCTGCTTCGTTTCAGCGCGATCGGCGGCGAGCCTCGCGAGGTCGCTTTCGCTGAGTAGGGCGCCCGTATCGTCTTGTGCGACGTCACCGGCCCGAGCGACTCTCGCAAGAAGTGAAACGGCGAGGGCATCGGCGTTCGTGGCCGCGCGATCGTCGCGAAAAGTCGATTCGCAGACCACGAGCGTGCGTATGCGATCGTCGATCGATGCGATGAGATCGTCGCGAGAGGCGACGAGTTCGCGAATCAGCGGATGCGCGCTGTCGATGTCGATCACGTAAACGTCGGTCGCAGCGTCCGGGCGCTCGAAGCGCATCGCGCGATCGTCGGTATCGCTTCCACGCGGGTGCTCGAGAAGCGCGCGCACGGCGTTCGCCTCGATCGCGCGCGTCGATGCGAGGAGTATTTCGGAACGGGCGACGTCGATGTCGGGCACGAGCCGCGCCGGCGATGTGCCGGCCGATACTACGTCGATCATGCTTGCGAGCGACGGCGCATCCGCAACGACGCGAACGTTCGCCGCATCGAGGACGCGAGCTTGTGCGGACGCGATCTGCGGAGCGAACACGACCAGCGGCATCGACGTCCGAGTGGCGACGGCTGCGATGCGCGAGGCGACCACGAGCGGTACGTTCGGACCGGTCACGACGAAGATCGAGGCGCCGTCCAGAGCGATATCGGGGGCGCTGTCCGCAAGTACGTCGCCTTCATCGAGTTGCTCGAATGCGATCGGTGCGGGTTGCCGATCGCGGGTAGTGAGTTCCCGAACGCGAAGTGCCGCCGCGCTCGCGAATGCGAAGGAAAGCTCGCGCGGTTCGCCAGCGGCGGCCATAGCGGCGAGTCGTGCAGGATCGTAGACGGCGCCGATGTCGTCGCAAACGATTCCACCGAACGTCGTTGCGAGATCGTTTGCCACGCGAATCAACAGAACTTCGGTAGCGATTGCCGCGTCGGTGTAAGCCGGCATGAAGAGGTCGAGGCGCAGCGCGTCCTCGACCGGTGACCCGAGAATTCGTGAGATGTCCGGGCGTTCGGCGACGGCGCTCGAACCGATCGCCCACACGCTCAACGCGATCTCGTTAGCTCCGTCACCAAAACCAAAAACGGCGATGACGTCGCCTTCCCCCTCCGCGAAACGATCGGCGGCGTGCGCGTGGCCGACGCACGCGCTCAAGGCCGTTTTGCGATCGTGAGCGACGGGAAGCGCGATGACGACTCCGCTGCGACGCGGCGTCCCGCTCCGTGCCGCCAAGGTCAGCGCGAGTTTCCGCGCTGTGTCGTTAGTTCTTGCTCGCGCGCGAGTGGGTCGGCAATCGAAGCGCAGCCGGGATTTGCGGGATCGGGCTTGATGAGAACCGCGTGCCCTTCGACGGGCGGATCGCCGCCGAGCTTGTTCGCGTCGTAACTAATCCATCGACCGCGGTAATGTTGCTGCACTTCTCCGTCGCGGCTCCAGGAGATCGAGCCTTGCACCGTTTGCTTTCCGTCCCACGGCGTTGCATTTTCGTGGTAGCGGCCGACGCCGGCCGGGCCGGTCCGGCCGACCGGTTTCGCGCGTGCGGCCGCGTTGACGTTCTCGAGGTCCGTGCGATCTTGCGCGACATCGGCGGCGACTTTCTTCCAAGCGTTCGCGCGATCGCCCGGCGCGGCGTGAATCGCAGCATCGATGTCGTGCACCGTTTGCTTGAAATCGTCGACGGTTGTTTTGACGGCAGTCTCGACATTTTTCGCCGTTTGTATTTTCTCGATGACGCCTTCGGCGATCGCGAGCGCGTTTGCGAGACGATGCGCGGCGCCCCCGGAGTGTCCGGCGAGAACTTCGATCGCGTCTTTGCCGAGTCGCGATTCGAGTTTCTCGAGGCCCCCTTTTTCCAGAAGCGTAATGGTCTTGCCGATGAGCCGGCCGTCCGGGCCGACGAAATCGCTCGCGATCGAGAGACCGGCGAGCACTCTATCGAGTCGCGTCGTCTTCGGGTCGTGGCTCAGGAGTGTCTTGACGTCGTTGCCGATCGCTTTATCGTAGCCGAACTCGAGCGCTTCGCGTGTCGCGTGGCCGGGATGGTGCAAGATTTGCGTTCCGTGCGTTTTGAGAAACGCGTACGCATGCGAAGCGTCGTGTCTTAGCGTTTCGAATAGCGATGGCATCGAACGTCTCCGCGGCTGCGAGTGCGTCTACACACGTTCGGTGCGGCCCGGCGGCGTCCATTCGAATGCCGTGCGCTTCGCCGCCGGGCGATCGATCGGAGGCGGCCCATGACCGACACACCGACGATCGCTGCGACGGGATAGACGAGGTCCATTTACACCGGCCCATCGATCGCGCGACGCTCGCGTTCGAGCAACGTTCGTTTTCGTTCGCGGCCCCAGCGATAGTCGCCGGATTTGCCGTCACTGCGGACGACGCGATGGCACGGTACGGCGACGGCCAGCGTGTTGGCGCCGACCGCGGTGCCGACGGCGCGCGCCGAACCGGGCGCGCCGATTGCCGCCGCGATCTCGCCATACGTGCGCGTTCGGCCCAGTCCGATGAGACGGAGTTCTTGCCAGACGCGCTGCTGGAATGCATTTCCGCGAATATCGAGCGGGATCGATTCCGCATGTTGCCGCCCTTCGACGACCTCGACGGCTGCGGCTATGGCGGCGCGGTGCGCCGCGCCGGCCGCAGCGATCGATGCCGCGGCTAAACGTTCGCGAAGAGCGCTTTCGAGCGTCGATACGTCGTCGCCGAGTTCGAGCGCGCAGATGCCGCGTTCGGTGATGGCGATGAGGAGCCAGCCTAGGCTCGTGCGGACCGTGTCATAATCGATGCGTTCGCCCTCGCCGCGGCTCCGGTACGTTTGCGGAAGCATGCCTTTGACGACGCGGCTCGTCGCGTACACGGCGGCACTCGACGGGAAGCCCGCGTCCAGTGCGGTCTGCGTGACCGACGTCTCCCGTTCTGCCAGGCCGGCCTCGAAGGTCCGGTCGCGCCGCGCCATCGCGTATCGCTTGGGCGTGATGCCGATGCGTTTTTTGAACGCGCGTTGGAAGTGAAAAGGGCTAACGCCGGCCTGAGCGGCGAGTTCCGCGAGCGCCGGCGCCGTCTCCGATGTGTCGATCGTGCGGCAGGCCCGGTCGATTTCATCCGCGAGCGGCTCCGCGGACGGGCGATCGGGCAGGCAGCGTTTGCACGCGCGGAAACCCGCATTCCGTGCGTCTTGCGG
>CAZZUZ010000042.1:0-12285 GCA_964657315.1 Vulcanimicrobiota bacterium | reverse complement strand
CGACGCCTGCGAAATACACTACGCGCGCAAGACCGCTTCGAAACGTTCGGCGTTCGCATCGCACGAATCGCGGACGAACGCACGCGCTTGCGCTTCCGATGCGCTCGGACGATCGCGATGGAAGCGCTCGTGCTCGACCGCGCACGCGACGAACGCCCGCGCTTGCGCATCGCCCAAACGTTCGCGTATTTTCGCGACGGCGTGCGCGTTGATGCGCGCGACGTCGCCGTGGCGATCGTATTCCGCCGCGAGCATACCGCCGCGCCATGCCGGCAGCGGAACGATCTCGATTCTCAGTGCGCGACACTCGCGGCCGGACGCGGGCGGCGCAGGTCGACGCCGTTCGCTACGAGCCGTTCGCGTAAGACGCCGGCCGGGACCGCGCGCGGCGCGACGGCGCGCTCGACGCAGACGGCCGCGGCTTCGCCGGCAGCTTGACCGAGCGTCATGACGGTCGGCGTGAGCCGCGTCGACGCGAGCGCTTCGTGCGTCGTCGAGATGCAACGCCCCGCGACGAGCAGCCCGTCGACGCGCTCGGGCACGAGGCACCGGTACGGAATCTCGTAGCTCTCGCCCGCGGGCAGCCGGTGCGTGACCGTTCCCGATCCCGACGGGTTGTGAATGTCGATCGGGTAGGCGCTGCGCGCGACCGCATCGTCGAACGTGCGCGCTGCGAGCACGTCGTCGCCGGTGAGCGTGTACGCGCCGACGATGCGGCGCGATTCGCGAATGCCGATCTGCGCGGCGGTCGCGGCGATGCGCGCGTTCGCGAATCCCGGTACGTCCGCGCGAAAGAATGCGAGCAGTTCCATCGCCTGCGCGCGCGCTTCTACTTCCGCTCGCGTGAGGTCGTCCGGGTCGAGCGGATCGATGTCGACGACGCGCGTCATGTTGACGCTCACCTCGTCGGGATACGGCGAGATGAAGAACGACACGAGTTCGCGCGGAGCGCTGACGCTCTTTTTGGCACGCGCGGCGTTCCAGAGTTCGTAGAGGCCGGCGACGGCCGTGAGCGCGGCGGCATCGCGCGCTTCGGGCACGAGGCTCGTGCGCATCTCTTCCGGATGCGCTCTGACGTAGGCCGCAGTCTGCGCGAGATCGACGTGGCTGAGCCGGAACATCAGGCTCGCGGGCTGGACGCGCCCGCGGGCGTCGCCTTGTTGCGTTTCGACACCGGCGGAAACCGCGACGTACGCGTCGGCCGACGCGTCGACGACGATCGGTGCACGATACTCGCGAATCCCGCCGACCGTCGCGATGCGCGCGCCCGTCACCGTGCCGACTGGGTCGCAGATCGCGTCGAGAAACCACGCGTGCAGCAGCAGCCGTACGCCGCTCTCGGCCATCATCTCGAAGAGCAGCGCTTTGTGCATTTCGGGATCGAACGGCGTGATCGTGGGCACGTAATCGGAGGCGTCGGCGATGTGGCCTTGCGAACCGCCCATCGCCACGAGTCGCTCCACGATCTCTTGCGCGATGCCGCCGACGATGCGCTCCGAACCCGAATGGAACGTCATCCACGGGCCGACCATCGCGGCGGTCGCGGTGCCGCCGAGAAACCCGTACCGCTCGACGAGCAGCGTGCGCTTTCCGGCACGCGCTGCCGCGAGCGCAGCCGCGCAGCCGGCGTTGCCGCCGCCGATGACCAAAACATCGCAGTCGGGCTGCAAGGGGTTCCCTTACGGAAGCACGTCGACGCGCATCATGTCGTCGAACGGCGTGGCGTTGTTGGGATGGAAGTTCTTGATCGCCGGATTGAGACCGAAGAGATCCTCGCGGCCGACGGTGGGAATCGCGACCGCTTCGTCGTCGAGCTTGCGTAAGATCTCCGCTAGCAGCTTCTTGCGAGTCGCGAAATCGTAGCTCGCCTGATACTTCGCGATCGCGGGCTCGATCGCCGGATCGCACAAGCGGTTGTAGTTTTGACCGGCCGGCGGAATGCCCTTACATCCGAACGAGTTCTCGAGGTCGAACGGCGCGGAGACGAGATTGCCCAGGAACATCATGCCGAACTTTCCGGTTGCGAGAATTCCGCCCTCGCCGTATGGTCCGAAGAGGACGGAACTCTGATAGCGCTGCACGTTGAGTTCCGCGCCGACTTGTTTGAACCAAGCGCGCACGAGTTCGATTTGAATGTCGGCATCGGGCGTGCCTTGGCTCGAAGCGACGTCGATCGAGAGCCGCCGGCCGTTCTTCTCGCGCACGCCGTCGCCACCGCGTTTCCAGCCGGCGCCGTCGAGCATCGCGTTGGCCTTCGCTAAATCGAATTCCGTGAACGCTATGTCTTTGGGCACCAGCGGATCGACCGTCGGCAACAGCACGTTCTGCAGCACGCCGACGCCGTGACCGACTTTGTCGCGCAGTTCGCGGCGATCGATGCTCATCCGCAGCGCGCGGCGCACGGTCGCGTCTTTGAAGAGCGGGTCGGTCGTATTGAAGAGAATCTCGTTGAGCGCGTAGGACGGCTGACGGATGATGTGGATGTTCGGAATCGCCTGCACCTTGGGCAGATAGACGCCGCCGAAGGGATAGAACATGTCGAGTTCGCCCGTTTGCAACTGCACCACGACCGTGTTGCGGTCGGGGATGAGCTTGAGGACGACTTCCGAGAGCGCCGGTTTTCCGCGCCAATAGTAGGGATTTGCCTCGAGCCGGATTTCGTCCCCGCGCTTCCACGCTTTGTAGCGGAACGGCCCGATGCCGACCGGCAGCGAGTTGAACGGCGCCGTGTTGATGTCGTGCAGACCGCCGAGGATGTGTTTGGGCAAGACTTGCGGATTTTGATTGGAGGCGAAGAGCGTATAGACCATCGCTCCGAAGGGCGCCTTGAGGTGCACGGCGACCGTGAATTTATCGGGCTGATCGACTTTGGTTATCTGATCGAAACCGGAGCGTGCGACGATTTGGTTGGCGGGGTTGTTCACCGCCGCAATCGAGAAGGCGACGTCGTCCCCGTCGAACGGCTGCCCGTCGGACCACTTCACGCCCTTGCGCAGATGCAGCGTAATCGTCTTGCCGTCTTTGCTGATGCCGCCGTTGGCCTGCGTGGGCACGACGGTCGCGAGTTCGGGTATCAGCGCGTTGTGCGCGTCCAGGCGAAACAGAGAAGCCGAGGTCATCTGGTCGAGCCACACCACGACGAGTTGCTGGTTGAGGTCCGGGTTGAGCGTCGCGACTTCTTCCGCCGTCGCGAAGCGAAGCACGTGCGCCGACGGTGCGGCCGCGACGGGCAGCGTCTCGAGGGCCGAGGCGAGCAGCGCGAGAGCCGCAATTGCGCTTGGAAGTCGAAAACGGCGCACGAACGGACCTTTCGAGAGGAGCGGGGCGGTTGCTCGCAGCCACTTCCCGAAGCCCACACGGCGGACCTTGACATTTTGAATGTCACAGTGGTAATGTCCGGAACGTGGAAGCTGTCCGCGACCCTCAGGCCGCCCCGGTCACCATCGACGAACTCGCACGCCGCACGGGCGTGACGACGCGGAACATCCGTGCCTATCAGGCCGGCGGCCTGCTTCCACCCCCGGCCCGCAGCGGCCGGGTCGGACTCTACAACGACGACCACCGCGCGCGGCTGGAAGTCATCCGCGATCTACGCGCGCGCGGCCTCGGTCTCGAGACGATCGCGACCGTGCTCGACCGTGCCCCGGAATCGTCGCGCGAAGATCTCAGCGCCTTCGCACGGGCAATGACCTCGGCGCTCTTTCTCCATGCCGAGCGCCCGACGGTGATGACGGCGGATGAGTTCGTCACGACGTGGGGCGAACAATTGACGCCGGAAACGATCGAACGCGTCTTGCGAATCGGCCTCTATCGCCGCATCGACGACGAGCGCTTCGAGGTGCTCAGCCCCACGATAGAACAGTACGGCCGCGAACTCGCAAAGCTCGACATCCCCCTGACCGTCGTCCTCGACCTCTCCGAAAATCTGCTCGAACACGCCCGCGCGATCGCGCGCTCATACGTCGCGGTCCTCATCGATTACGTCCTGCGTCCGCTGCTCGCACGAAGCGGCAGCGTCCGCTACGCCGAGTTCGACGAGATCGCCAAACGTCTGCGTCCCCTCGCTTCCGGATCCGTCTCGGCCGTTTTCCCCGTCGCCCTGCAACGCGAGCTCGATTCCGCGCTCGCCGCACTCACCAAGGAGACTCGCTCATAATGGCGCTCGACCAACGCGTTCAACTGCTCATGTGGCTCGGCAAAAAGACGGGCAAGGCTTTCCGTCCCGACGTCAGCGTCGTGCCCACCTACGATCGCGCCGGATACGTCGAGACCAACAAACGTTTTGGACTGAAGCTTCCGGAGGGCGTCGAGACGCGGGACATCACGATCCCGGCGAGCGACGGCCAGACGATCGGCGCGCGCCTGTACCGCCGTTCCGCCGACGCGGGCAAAGCGTTGCCCGTCCTCGTGTATTTTCACGGCGGCGGCTGGGTGATCGGCGACGTCGACGCGTACGACGGCCTCACGGGCTTCATCGCGAACGCGGGCCGCTTCGCCGTGCTCTCGGTCGACTATCGCCTCGGCCCCGAAAACAAATTCCCGCGCTTCTTCGAAGACGCGTTCGATGCGTATGCGTTCGTGGTGAAGAACGCGCCGGCGCTGGGCCTCGATCCGGCCAAGATCGCGGTCGGCGGCGACAGCGCGGGCGGCGGTTTGTCCGCATCGATCTGCGCCTTCGCCGCGGAACGCGGCCTGCCTCAGCCGGCCTTCGCATGGCTCATCTATCCGTCGGTCGCGGCCGGCGGCAGCATGCCGTCGCGTTCGCAGTACACCGAAGGCCTGCCGCTGACGCCGTCGACGATGGCGTGGTTCAGCGAGAAGTGCGCGAACGGCGTCGAGGATCGCGCGCACGCGCTTTTCAACCCGCTCGACGCCGCCGACTTCTCCAAGCACGCCCCGACGTACATCACGGCCGCGCAGTTCGATCCGCTCGTCGACGAAGGCCGCGCCTACTTCGAAAAACTCAAAACTGCGGGCGTTCCCGTCGCCTACGATCTGCGGCCGACGCTGCCGCATGCTCTGGTCAACATCGCGGGACGCGTTCCCGAAGCACGGCGCGCGGTCGAAGCGGGCGTCGCCGCCGTCGCCGCCGCACTCGGCACGAAACCGCTGCGCGTCGTCGCGCTCACGGGCGCGGGTTCGGGTATCGGACGCGCGCTCGCGATCGAACTCGCCAAGCACAGCTTCGCGCTCGCGATCGCCGATCGCAACGAAGCGGGGCTGCTCGAGACCAAAGCGCTCGTCGCCGACCGCACGCGCGTGACCGCGCACGTCCTGGACGTCTCGCAGAAAGCGGCGGTCGACGCGTTCGCAAAAGACGTCGTGGCGCAACACGGCCGCGTCGACGTCGTCATCAACAACGCGGGCGTCTCGATCGCGGGCAACGTCTCCGAGCTCGCGGTCGAAGAGATCGAGTGGCTGATGAACATCAACTTCTGGGGCACGGTCTACGGCGTCAAAGCGTTCTTGCCCGAACTCGAAAAATCGGACGACGCGACGATCGTCAACCTCTCGAGCGTTTTCGGTCTGGTCGGGCCGCCGGGACAGTCCGCCTATGCGGCGAGCAAATTCGCGGTACGCGGGTTCAGCGAATCGTTGCGCGAGGAGATGCGCGGGAGAGTGCACGTCGTGACGGTTCACCCGGGCGGCATCGCGACCAACATCGCGCGTTCGTCGCGCATCGCGGCGGCGGCCGATCAAGAGTTCAATCGGCAGCGCGCCGAGATGTTCGAAAAGAAAATGCTCACGCAGACGCCGGAGAAGGCGGCGCGCCTGATCGTGCGCGGCATTCTCGGCCACCACGACCGCGTGCTCATCGGCGTCGACGCGATCCAGATCGATACCATCACGCGTCTGCTCGGGCCACGCGGTTCCGCATTGCTCGCGAAGATCGCGGCGCGCGGCCTCGCCGAAGTCAAAGCGAAGACCGCGTCCGCGGCCGGACCGTCGGCGATGCCCGAAGTGACCGAACCCGTCACGCCCCTGGCCGCAGCCGTCGGAACGGCGGCCGCGCACTCGTGACGGCGACCCTCGAAGCCGCGCCGTCCGCGCAAACGCTCGACGCCGAAACGATCATCGTCGGCGCGGGCTTTGCCGGACTGGGCATGGCCAAACAGTTAAAAGATGCCGGCCGCTCGTTTCTCGTGCTCGAACGCGCGAGCGAAGTCGGCGGAACGTGGCGCGACAACCGTTATCCGGGCTGCGCGTGCGACATCCCCTCTATGCTCTACTCGTTCTCGTTCGAGAGCCACGTCGGCTGGACGCGCATCTATCCGCAGCAGGCGGAGCTGCTCAACTACCTCAAGCGAACCTCGGAGAAGCAGGGCGTCCGCCCCTTCATCCGCTTCGATTCGACGCTGACGCAGGCGCGATTCGACGAAGCATCGGGCACGTGGACCGTCGAGACGGACGGCGGCAAGACGTATCGCTGCCGCGTGCTCGTGAGCGCGATGGGACCGCTGAGCAAACCGGCGTTCCCGGAGATCGCGGGTCGCGAAACCTTTGCCGGCGCGACGTTTCATTCGTCGCAATGGGACTACTCGATCGATCTGACGGGCAAGAGTGTCGTCGTCATCGGCACCGGCGCGAGCGCCATTCAGTTCGTGCCGCAGATCGCGCCGAAGGCCGGCCACCTCACGCTCTTCCAACGCACGCCGCCGTGGATCATTCCGCGCGGCGACAAGCCCGTGAGCAAGCGTCGCAAGAACGCACGCAAGTTCGTGCCGTTCTACGCTTGGGGAATTCGTAAAGCCATTTATTGGATGCTCGAAGTGCGCGCGCTCGCGTTCGTCGTCGCGCCGCAGTTGCTCGCTCGCCGCGAGAAGACGGTGCTCAAATTCATCGAAGCGTCGGTGCCCGATCCCGTGCTGCGCGCCAAAGTGACGCCCAACTATCGCGCAGGCTGCAAGCGCATTCTGATTTCCGACGATTACTATCCCGCGATCCAGCGCGACAACGTCGAACTCGTGACCGACGGCGTCGCGGAGATCCGGCCGCATTCGGTGGTCGCGGGCGATGGTCGCGAGATTCCGGCCGACGTCATCATCTACGGCACCGGTTTCAAGGCGACCGACGGCATCGTGCCCGTGACGATCTACGGGCTGCGCGGTGAGGAACTCAACGCCGATGCGTGGCGCGAAGGCATGTCCGCCTATCGCGGCACGTCGGTCGCCGGCTTTCCGAACCTCTTCTTCATCATCGGTCCCAACACCGGACTCGGACACAATTCGATGGTGTTCATGATGGAGTCGCAA
Source organism: Vulcanimicrobiota bacterium (assembly GCA_964657315.1). Taxonomy (GTDB): domain Bacteria; phylum Vulcanimicrobiota; class Vulcanimicrobiia; order Vulcanimicrobiales; family Vulcanimicrobiaceae; genus CAZZUZ01. The sequence goes on along the minus strand of CAZZUZ010000042.1, from coordinate 5,032 downwards.
TATCCGTACGTGCTCGGCGCGCTCGACCATCTCGACGCGACGAAGACGCGTGCGATCGACGTCAAACCCGAGCGGCAGACGGCCTTCAACGACGACCTGCAGAAACGCATGAAGGGCACGGTCTGGGCGTCGGGCTGTTCGAGCTGGTATCAGGACGCCAAGGGCAAGAACGTGTCGTTGTGGCCCGGTTTCACCTTTGCGTTTCGCGCGATGCTGCGGCGTTTCGATCCCGCGAACTACCGCTCGGTTTGAACCGGCTCGATCCGCCGACGGCGGCGCTGCTGCGGCTCATTCCCAAGCGCGATGTGGGCGCGATCGACATTCCGCGCGCGCGGAAGTTCCAAGAACTGCTGCTGCGGCTCTCGCCCTATCGAGGGCGCGGCCGCGCCGGCGGCATCGTCGACCTGACGCTGCCCGGCGGCATCGCCGCGCGATTGTACCGTCCTAAACGGCCCGGGCCCGTGCCGACGATCGTGTTCTTTCACGGCGGCGGCTGGGTCTTCGGCAGCGTGCCTGGTTACGACGCGCAAGTCAAACGCTTGCGCGACGACACGGACGCTTGCGTGCTCAGCGTCGAGTATCGCCTCGCGCCCGAACATCCGTATCCCGCCGCAACCGAAGACGCCATCGCGGCGACGCGCTGGGCCTTCGACAACGTCGCCCGGCTCGGCGGCGATCCGCAAGCGATTGCGGTCGCGGGCGACAGCGCGGGCGGCAACCTCGCGGCCGTAGCGGCGATCGCGATGCGCGACGCCGGACTCGAATTACGCGCGCAGCTGCTGATCTATCCGGCGATCGACTTCGTCGGACTGCGATCGGGCGAAGCGACGCAGCGCTACCCTTCGCACGGCTTCAACGGCACCGGATACTTTCTCACGCTCGAGATGATGAAGTGGTTTGCGGACCGCTACGTCGACTCCGAGGACGATCGCGCGCAGTGGCTCGCGTCGCCGCTGCGCGCCGCATCGCTCGCCGGCGTCGCGCCCGCCGTGCTGACCGTCGGCGGCTTCGACCCGCTGCTCGACGACGTACGCGTGTATGCCGATGCCCTGCGGCGCGCGAACGTACCCGTCACGTATTTGGAAGAGGCGCGGCTCGTTCACGGCTTCTACGCGATGGGCGCGCTCTCGAAAGGCTCGCGCGACGCGGCCACGCGATTCGGTGCGGCCGCACGCGCGATACTCGCGGCCTCGAGAACGGCGTAGACGCAGGCACTCCGCAAGGCGCATCGAACACACGTTCGATGGCGAGCGTGCGCAAATTCGGAGCGATCGAGTGCGAGGAGATCGCCGTCAAATCGGTGCTCAATCGCGTACGCGGCATGGGCTTCGACTGGTCGATCAATCCGTATCGCGGCTGCTACCACCGCTGCGTTTTCTGTTACGCGCGCAACACGCACGTCTTCTTGGAACGCAACGGCGTCGCGGACTGGGGTTCGCGGCTCAGTGCGAAGATCAATGCGCCGTCGGTGCTGCGTTACGAACTGGCGAACGGGCGGCGCGACGTCGAGCGCGTCTGCATCGGCACCGCAACCGACCCGTATCAACCGCTCGAAGGCCGCTATCGCATCACGCGCCGCATCCTCGAAGAACTCTCGCGCGCGAAAGTCGCGGCGCACATCATCACGCGCTCGCCGCTGATCGTTCGCGACGTCGACGTCTTGAGCGATCTCTCGCGCCGTGCCGGGCTCACGGTCTGCGTGAGTTTGCCGACGCTCGACGAAGCGCTCGCGCGCCGCATCGAACCGACGGTCGCCGCGCCGCGACAGCGCCTGCGAGGCATCCGCATGCTGGCCGACGCCGGCATCCGCGTCGGCGTCGCGGTGGCGCCGGTCATGCCCGATCTCACGGACGAAGTCGAACCGTTGCGGGAAGTGTATCGCGCTGCAGCCGATGCCGGCGCGTCGATGGCCTGGCATAGCGTACTCAACCTCAACCCGACCGCACGCGAAAGTTACTTCGCCTTCTTACGCACCGAGTTTCCGGAACTCGTGCCGTCGCACGATGCGATGTACCGCCGCAAATACGCGCCGAAGAGCGTCGTCGACGGCGTCGACGCGCGGGTCGAAAAAGCGCGCGCCGGAATCGATCTCAAAGCCCGGCGCACGATTGCCGTCGTACCGAAACCGAAGCAGCTATCGCTGATCGTCTAACGCGCCGGCGCGTTAAATGAAACGTTTGAAGTTCGGCCAGAAAGCGGCGAGCGGTTCGCGTGGTCCCGTGCACTCGTAGATCGGTAGGTTGTTGAAATCCGGCAAAACGTAGGCGTCGCGGTAGGTGGCGACTCGGCGCACGTGCGCGTATTCGCGCGCGAGTAAGTCGCGCGGTTCGCCGATCGCGAGCACGACGGCGCCCGATGCGCCGCGCGTGCCGTAGAGATAGTAGTTGTTGTGGCCGCTGATCGCGCGGGGCAATCCGTAAGCGGGTCCGAGCATGTCGACCGCCGAGGCTTGACCGTAATCGCGAGTGAGCACGACCGCTTCGCGACGCTCGCCGGCCGGCAGCGCGTCGTACGCGCTCGCGAGCGTCTTGACGAGTTCGTTCCAGCCCAGCATGTCGGCGAAGTGCTGCGGCACGATCCCTTCGGGATGCTTCTCCATCTTCACGCCGCGGAAGTCGAGAACGCGCTCGTACGCGAGATAGGTCTGCAGCGGGAGAAACGGATACGCCGCGGGCGCGATGGCTGCGGCGCTCGCGAGCAGCAGGACGGGGTAGCCGAAGCGCACCGCTCCGAAGCGTTCCGCGAAAGTCTCCGAAAACGCGCCGCCCGCCGCGAAGAGCACGGGATAGATCGGCGCCATATAGTAAACTTTTGCCTGAAGCGCCGCATAGACCAACGAGAGGATGAGATAGGAATAGCCGTACCAGCGCCACGAGCGAAGCGCGGGCACGAAGAGCAGCGCGTAGAGGCCGGCGAGCCACAGCGGCGCGGCGAGCGGGCTCATCAAGAGCAGCTGCTGCGCGTAGAAGGCCACGGTGCCTTCGTCGATATTTTTCGAACGCGCGGCGTTGTGCAGCACTTCGAGTTGCGGCCAGCCGTTCGCCGCCTGCCACACGAGCGTCGGCGATACGATCGCACACGCGATCGCGAACGCGAGCACGAGGCCGGGCCGGCGAAAGGCTCGGCGTTCCGGCGAGAGCGCGACGCCGATCGCACACGCTCCGAGAAAGAAGAACATCGAATACTTGTTGATGAGCGCGAGGCCGCTGACGGTGCCGAGCGCGACCCACAGCCACGGCTTGTTCGTCTCCAGCGCCTTCGCGAAGAGATAGGCCGAACCGACCCAGAGCAAGGGCTCGAACGCGTTCATCGTGAGCAGGTTACCGATGGCGAGCGAAAACGGTGAGAGCGCGATGCCCGCCATCGCGAGCGCCTGTCCCCACAGTCCCGCGCCGAATCGTCGCGCGAGACGTCCCGTGATGACGGCCGTCGCGGCCGCCGCGATTGCCGGTAAGAAGCGTAGCGCGTAGAGCGAGTCGCCGAAGACGGCGAGGACGAATCGAGCGACGAGCGCGATCAGCGGCGGCTGATCGACGTATCCGAACGCGAGGTGGCGCGCGCAAGAAATGAAGTAGAGTTCGTCTCGCTGATAGCCGTACGAGCCCGCGCGTGCGAAATGCAAGACAAAGGTCGCACACGCGATCGCGGCAGCGAGTATGACGCTGCGGTCGACGCGTAAGACGCCTGCACCGGAGATGAAGGAATCACTCGCGGCGTCCCTGGATTGATGGATATGATCCACGGCTCGCAAGCCCACAAAGACCTCTTTTGTCGCCACTTCATCGATACGCACCTCACGTTCGATGCTCGTACTTTACCGTGGCCGGAACTGGACAAACGTACCATCGAGAGGCTTCACGCCATTCCCTTTTGGAGTGTGGCCGTAGCCGCCGAACGCAACGCGGGCAAGATGGTGACGCTCTACGCGCAGACGATCGACGATCCGCTCATTCGAGAGGCACTCGCGGTTCAAGGCGTCGAGGAGACGCGCCACGCGATGATCCTCTCGGAGATGCTCGCGCGCTACGACGTTCCGGTCGTCGAAAAGCCGCCGGTGCCGGCGAGCGATCGCGAACGCGCGTTTCTCGATTTCGGTTACGAGGAGTGCATCGATGCGTTTTTCGGGTTCGGCATCTTCGGGCTCGCCCGGGCCATCCAGCTCTTCATACCCGAACTTACGAACATCTTCGAGATCGTGTTGCGCGAAGAGGCGCGTCACGTGACGTTCTTCGTCAACTGGATCGAGTACGAACGCATCCGCCGCGGCCGCGGCGCATCGCCGTTCGTCGCGGTCTCGACGGCGCTGGGCTATCTGCGTGCCGTCAAGCGCATCGTCACGACGTTCGCTCCGGGAGCCAAGGACGCCCCGAAAGTCGACGGCGTCGGCTTCGGCGCGGAAGGCGTCTTCGCGATCGTCGACGGGATCACGTGGCGGGACTTTCTGCGTTCGTGCGTCGCCGAGAATGACAAGTACATGCTAGACATGCCGGCGGGTCTGTCGACGCCGACCGTGTTGCCGGCGATCGCGAAACTCATCCTCAAGCTGCCGTCGCTGCCGTCGCCGCGGCCGCGCAAGAAGGCGCTTAGCGCCGTCTCGTAACCGTGTAGGTAATCGTCGTCAGCGGGACGTGCAGGTTCGCATCCGTCTGAGACTGCAGGAGCACGGAATCGTTCGCCGTCGCGGTCTTGCGTGAGAACGACGTAATACCGCCGAGTGCGTCCGAATGGCCGGCCTTGAACGAGCTCCCGAGTTTCTGACCGTACCAGGCGGCGACGGTCTTGAACGGATCTCTGACGCTGACTTGCAGACGATACGAGGCCGAGTGCGCGTCGACGTGCTTGATCAAAAACGTGTTGTCGAGCGCGATCGTCGGATAGATCGGCAGACCGATCTCACCGAGATCGCTCTCGGTCGCGACGCCCATCGCGGACGTCGCGCCGTTCTTGGTCACGCTCTCGCGCTTGTCGTTCACCGACGTTCCGCTCGCATCGCTACCCGTCGCGGCGGCCGCGCTGCTTGCGGTCGCGGGAG
>CAZZUZ010000041.1:0-12302 GCA_964657315.1 Vulcanimicrobiota bacterium | reverse complement strand
TCATCTCGGGAGCAGACGCCATCGCCCAGATTCTCGACTGGAAGAACGTCGACGTCGACTTGCTCGCGTTCACCCGCAAGGCCGCGCGCGGCGCGGGCAAAGCGAGCCCTTTGCGCTTGATGTGAATCACATGCTCGGGCGTGGCGTTGCCGCGCGAGACGAGGCTCGCCAGATTGTCGCCCGCGCAGAATTCAAGGATCGCCTCGTTGGCGCGATGCTCCAGAACGAAGCGCTTCGGCTCGCCTTCGACGCGGCCTGGGACGGCGATCGCGGGTTCTACTACGCGGGTTACGACGCGCCGACGGCCGGCAACAAGACGCTCGCGGTTCTCGGCGTGCAGAAAATCTGGTTCCACACCCGCGGGACGCCGCAGAAAGCCGACCGCCTCGTCTTCGCGTCGACCGCGCATCCCGATCGCTTCGTCGGCATGACCGTCACGCACGACGATCGCTTTGCGATCCTGGACCAAAGCACGAACGACACCGATCAGCTCTTCTGGAAGCCGGCGCGGTCGCCGGACTCGGCGTTCCGCCCGTTGACGGCCTTCGCCAAAGACGTGGCGTATTCGCTCGTCGGCAACGACGGTTCGCGCCTCTATCTGCGCACCAATAACGGCGCGCCCCGCTTCCGCGTCGTCGCGGTCGACGTAAACGATCCCGCCCACACGCAACACGAGATCGTCGCGCAGTCGGCGCAAAAGCTCGAAGACATCTCGCTCATCGGCGACCGGTTCTACCTCGAGTACCTTCAGGACGCGCACTCGGTCATCCGCATCGCGAGCACCGCCGGCAAAGCCCTCGGCTCGCTTTCACTGCCGGGGATCGGTTCGGCCGGCGTGCCCCGCGCCCGGCGCGAAGATCGCATCGCGTACTACGGGTTTACGTCGTACGCCGTGCCGTATACCGCCTATCGCTTCGATACGAAGACGATGCGCTCGACGGTGTTCGAGCATCCGAAGATCGCGTTCGACTCGTCGCGCTTCGTGACCGAGCAAGTATTTGCCGCATCGAAGGACGGCACGAAGGTTCCGATCTTCATAACGCATCGCAAAGATTCGGTCTATGACGGCAGCAATCCGACGATTCTCTACGGGTACGGCGGATTCGACATTTCCGAAACGCCGTACTTCTCGACCGATCGCGCGCTGTGGCTGCAGATGGGCGGCGTCTATGCCGACGTCGTGCTACGCGGCGGCGGCGAATACGGCGAGGCGTGGCACGATGCGGGCCGGCTCGAGAAAAAGCAGAACGTCTTCGATGATTTCACGGCGGCCGCGCACTATCTCATCGATACCAAAATCACGTCGACGCCGAAGCTCGCGATCGACGGCGGTTCCAACGGCGGCCTGCTCGTCGGCGCGGTCCTGGTCCAGCACCCCGACCTCTTCGGAGCCGCGATCGCCGAACAGGGTGTTCTGGACATGCTGCGCTTCGATAAATTCACCGTGGGCAAAGCGTGGATCACGGAATACGGCAGCGCGTCGGCGAGCGCCGAGCAATTCGCGTGGCTCTACGCCTACTCGCCGCTTCACAACGTCAAGCCCGGCACGCACTATCCGCCGACCCTCATCACGACGGCCGATCACGACGACCGCGTACTGCCGGCACACTCGTTCAAATTCGCCGCAGCGCTGCAAGCCGCGCAGGGCGGCTCCGCCCCGATCCTCTTACGCGTCCAAACCAATGAAGGGCACTTCAGCGGGCTCACCACGGACGAAGCGATCGCGATCTACGGCGACTTCTACGCGTTCCTCGCCAAGAGCCTCGACTTCACGCCCGCCCTTTAGAGCGTCCCGGTCCGTTCTCTCTTGCGAAAGTCTTGCCAGCGGGCTTCGGAGCCGGGCAATTCCTTCGTCGCGTCGGTCTCGTAGACGGGCCACTTCGCCTTCGGGTTCGTCACCGGGAAACGCAGCAGCCAATTCGAGAGCTCGACGTTACGGCTCAGGCGGTTGTTCTCGACCGCGACGAAATACTTCGCCCCTTTAGCGATCGCGCTCTCCTCGTCGAACGGCGTCCAGAGATACGGATCCTCTTCCCACCCTTTGCGCCCGATGTAGTAGAGGATCGACGGGTCGTAGTGGCCCATGACGATGAGCGCACCGGGCGCGAGCGTCTTATCGAGTGCGAGGGCTTGCCGGTAGACGACCTTCGAGTAGTCGTAGTAGGGCGCGATCGCGCGTTCGCCCGTGACGTATGCGGCGATCGCACAGGCGGCGGCGAGTGCGAGCCACGCCGGCTTCGTATGGCGCGGATTGCCGGGGGTCATCGAGAGTCGCGCGACGAGTCCGCCGACGCCCATCGCCGCGAGCGGCAGAAACACGTAGAGATAGTAGTCGACGCGTTCGACGGTCACGACGACGTACGCGTAGGCGAGCGCTCCGGCGAGCCAGCCCCAAAGCGCGGCCCGAGCCGGCCCTTTGGGCATGACGACGATGCCGGCGGCGCCGAGCACGGTGCCGACGATGCCGATCATCGTGCCGGGCAGCATCCCGAGCACCGTGCGCCAGACGATCGCCTTCGTCACGAACGCGTGACGCGAATCGAACGCGGCCTTGAGGCTCGGAATGACGTGCAGCGTCGTGATGCCGCTGGACCAATGCCACTCCGCGATGCGGTGCAGGTAGGCGTCGTAGGCGACGTACGGCGCGAGCGCGACGAGCGCGAAGCCGTAGGTCGGCAAGAAGTAGACGACGTCGAGAAAGTGATCGCGCTTGATCCACAGTGCGACGTAGATCGGTACGAGTCCGACGATGGCGACGGGCTTTGCGAGGATCGCGACCGCCATGAGCACCGCGGCCGTCCAGAAGTTCCAATCGGTGCGCGTGTCGTCGTCCGCAATCCAACGTACGCTCTTATAGATCGCGGCGGTGAGGAAAAACGTCATCGCGGTGTCGGGCATGAACGTGCGCCCGTAGTACACGCTGCCGGGGAAGAGCGCGAATGCGAGCGCCGCGGCGAGCGCCGCATAGTCGTTGCGAAACGCGTAGCGTGCGAAGATGCCGACGACGTAGATCGTCCCGAGACTGAACGCGAGCGAGATCAACCGGCCGAAGATTTCGTGAATCCCGAACACCTTGTAGAGCGATGCCGCGAGAAACGGCACGATCTGCAGTTCGAGCTCGACGTAGTTGGGCGGCGGCCCGTCGTAATCGGTCTGCGGATGAACCGGGTTGTAATCGAGCGTCGCAAAATTGCGTGCGATCGCAGCCGTGTCGCCTTGGCGCCAGCCGGGATGATCGAGGATCGGGTTGTGGATGCCTTTGAGCCGGAGAACCAGACCGATCAGGACGATGACGACGAGACCGAACGTCAAACGCCGTTTCGCCGGTACGATCGCGAAGGTCACGCGGGCTCGCGGAACGTCCAGTATTTATTGACGAAAAAGTTGACGACGATCGCGGAGAGCGTTGCGATGAGCCACGTTTTGTGGCTCGCCCCGAGATAGGGCTCGGCGAAGTGCGAGACGGTCAGACCGACGACGAGCGCGATGACCGAAACGCCGATGAACTGCATGCCCTGTTTGAGCGCGTGCGCGCTCGAGCGGAACGTCCAGATCCGGTTGAGGAAATAGTTCGAGACGCCGCCGGAGAGAAACGAGATCGAGTAATTCAACGTGAAGCGCGAACCTTGCAGTTCCTTGGGCGTGAAATGCTGGAGCAACGTGAAGATCACGAGGTTGATCACGAACCCGGACGCGCCGACGATACCGAATTTCACGAATTGCCGGACGCCGCGGCGCTGGGCGATTCGATGAACGAGCGTTTGCGAACTCAAGCGACCCAGTACCAGTCGGCAAAGAGCACGGTGAACAATCCTAACAAGGGCAATGAGAAGGCGACGATCGCATTGTTGACCCAGTTCTTGTTGCCCCAGAGCGCGAGCACCAGGAACATCGGAAAGAGCACGAGTGCGAAACGCTGCATGCTCATGAGGCTCGCGGTCGACATCGGGATGAGGATCGACAGCGCGCTGTAGACCGTATACGACAACCGTAACCGGAAAGCACCTGCGATCGTGACCGCGACCATCAAGATCGTGAAAACGAGTTCGATCGATTCGTTCGCCGTTACGAGCAGTGTTTTGGAGTGTGCGATCGTCTTCGTGGTCTCGAAGATGGCGACCCACGGCCACGCGAGATGGCGGTTCCAGTTGACCTGAACGTGCGAGAAATAGAGCGGATCGCCTTGCAGCACCCAGAGCCAAGCCATGTAGCAGGCGAGCCCGGCCGGAATGCACGCGAGGCCGAGTAGGACGCGCTGCACGCGAGCGGGCGCGAGGAAGCGCTTGAGCGGCATCGTTCGCGCCGTCGCGATGAGTTCGATCGCATAGGGCAGCACGAGCAGGACACCCTCGCTGCGGGTCAGCGCCGCGAGCGCACCGATGGCGCCCGCCGTGATCCACTTGTGCTCGCGAATGTAATAGAACGACGCGACCGTCAGAGCGAAGAAAAGCGACTCGGTATAGACTGCCGAGAAGAACACCGCCGTCGGAAAGATCGACACATAGAAGATCGCGCGGTGAGCGACCCCACGGTTGAACTGGTGCTCGGCCAGCTTGTAGAAAAACAGCAGCCCGAAGAACAGCGCGATGTTCGAGATCATGAGGCCCGCGATCAGTTCGCTGCCCACGAAGCGGCCCACGAAGGCGATGAGCGACGGATACAGCGGAAAGAACGCCATGTCCGTGCCGTAGTAACCGCGCGCCGAGATGTCCAGGTAATGGACGGCGTCCCAATGTCCCCACACCGCGAGCAGCGGATTCGTGGATTCGGAAACGTGGACGCCCGGGCGCTGAGCGATCGTAATCGACGCGAGCTCGGCGATGACGATGATCGGAATGCGCGTCACGGAGAACGTGATGAGCACGTCGCGGACGGTGTGGACGCAACGTGCCGCGACGAGCAGCTTCCAGAGCGCGAAGAGCAGCGCCGCGGCGCCGGCCGCATGGGTCGGCGAGACGCCGGGAATCGGCAGCAGCAGGCCGACCGGATAGGCGACGAGTGATGCCCACGAGCCACAATCGTAGCGCATGGCCCGAACGACCCCGATCGTCGACCGTCGTGCGAAATAATTGCCGTAAAAATACCAGCCGGCGAACGCGATCGCGATGCCGCCCAGCAGGCCCGCCAAGAGCGCGACGCTGCTCGCGGCCTCGCCCAAGGCGAAGCGATAGACGAGCGCATACCAAAGAAAGAGGCCGGCGCTAAGGCCGCCGACCGCGACCAGCGCGATCGCGAGCGGACCGCATGCGACGATGGTCTCGAAGGCGGCAAAGCCACGGCGGGCGCGACCCGCGGTTAACGTTGCCTGGGCTGACATTGCGGAGGGGTCCTTTCGGCACGGAGGGTGGGACACCCGCGGACAAAGGTCGGCCCCGTTATCGGCCCTTTACGTGTAATTTTACGGCGCGGGCGATCGTGCGTAGCCCGTCGTCGAAATCGACGTAGACGTCCGGGGTGGTGATATTTGCAAGACCGGTCGATGCACTGGTGGCATTGGACGAAATCGAGCTCGCCGGATATTTCGCCGTCCCCGGTCGGAGCGTTACCGACGCAAAGCGCGTGCCGTCGAAAGTAAAGCGAACGGTATCCTTGTCGACTTGGATGGCTTCGCCGGCGGGCGGCGAGTACGGCAGCGCCCTCCGCGTAACGGACAACTTGCGAAACGAAATCCTGACGGCATCGAGCTGCCGGTTTTCGTCTTCGGATATCTCACGGTCCAAAGCTGCTAACCCGGTGATTGGATTCAACTCTTGACCGGCGAGCGCAACGTGTTCCGAGAAAAGAACGCTTCCATCTTTTCGTAACCCTTCAAAGAGCACCGGGCCCGAGTCGGACTCATGAAAAATCGAGCCATAATCGGTAAATCCGAACGAGACCTTGATCTGTGTTCGACTAACCAGAGCGAGCACGTGTAATGCAAGCTGGTCTTCTCGAAGAGGAGTGAGATAATCATGAGGAGTTCTCGTCGCGTCGGGTATTGGGGATGCTTCCTGTCTATCGAGAAAATGCGCTAGCGGAGCATTGCATCCCATGAGGCATGCGGATAGCACGGTCACGGAAAAAAGCTCGTTGCTTCCGCAAAGGTGTAACTTCATCGGCCCTGCACGTGGGATTTCACGCCGCGGGCGATCGTGCTTAGCCCGTCATCGAAATAGTGTTTGATAAGATCGGACTCGACGGATACTTCGCCGTACTCGGTCGAAGCGTTACCGATGCAAAGCGCGTGCCGTCGAAAGTAAAGCGAACGGTATCCTTGTCGACCCGGATGGCCTCCCCGGCGGCCGGCGAGTACCGGCAGCGCTCTCCTCGTAACGGACAGATCGCGAAACGAAAACATGACGGCATTGAGCCGCCGGTTCTCGTCCTCAGATAGCTGCCGATCCAGACTAGCCAAACCGGTAACGGGATTCGGTGAGTCATTCACGAGGGCAACGCGCTCCGAGAAGATGACGGCCCCATTGCGCCGATTGCGAGAAGCGTGGGTTGTGATCATCGGGCGACCTCGTTACACATCGAGTCATCGAGCGCTTTCGACGGTGCTTAAGCTCGCGGCTGTAGTCGTCTTCGAATGTAAAACAGCCAGCCTTCACCCCGGATAAGAATCGCAATTTCGGCGACATCGTCGCACCGGCGACAATGCGGACCGCTCATCGTGTCGCCCGGCACCGAACCAGTCGGCGCCGGCCACGAGTCGGCAAAAACGTCGGACGGCCGCGGTCGGGGCAAGTGACGGTTTCGACGGCACGGAGGGTGCGTCGCCCGCGGACGGAAGTCGGATGGGCTGTGAACACTTCTCGATACGACGTCGTCATCATCGGCGGGGGCAGCGGTGGATACGCGGCCGCGCGGACGATCCGGGATCTCGGCAAGTCGGTCGCGATCGTCGACCACGGTCCGCTCGGCGGCCTCTGCATATTGCGCGGCTGCATGCCGAGCAAAACGCTACTCGCGACGAGCGATTTGCTGGAGGAGATTCGCGAGGGTCCGATCCTCGGCGTCACGGCCGACACGCCTCGCTTGGATATGAAACACGTGATGCAGCGCAAGCGCATCGTCATCGAAGGTTTTGCGGATTATCGCCGCGAGGGGCTGCACACGTTTCCGATCTACGAGGGCGTCGCCCGGTTCGAGAGTCCCACGCGATTACTGGTCGGGACCGACGTCGCGCTGGAAGCACCGAAGTTCATCATCGCGACCGGCAGCGCGATCGCGCCGCCGGCAGTGCCCGGCCTCAAGGAAGCGGGCTACGTCGACAGCGACGACATCCTCGATAGCGAACGGCTGCCGGAATCGGCCATCGTGCTCGGCGGCGGCTACGTGGGCGCGGAGCTCGGTCAGTTCCTCGCCCGGGCCGGCGTACAGACGACGTTCCTCATCCGCTCGAAGCAGCTTCTGACCATCGAGGATGCGGACGTCGGCGGCGCGCTCACCGAATACTTCCGTGCCGAAGGCATCACGGTCGAGACCGAGGCGATCCTTACGCACGTCGACGTGCATCAGGGGCGCAAGACCGTGCACTACCGCGTCGGCGGTGAAAATCGCAGCGTCGCGGCGAGCGAGATTTTCTACGCGCTCGGCCGCGTGCCAAACGTCGCGTCGCTCGAACTCGAGAAAGCGGGCGTTACGTATCATCCGATCAGCGGCATTGGCGTGGGCTTCGATCTGCGCACGAGCAATCCGAACATCTTCGCGGTCGGCGACGTCAACGGCACCTATCCGCTCGTGCACGTCGCGATCTATCAAGGCGAAGTCGCGGGCCGAAACGCCGCCGTGGGCGGCGAAGAAATGGCCGATTACCGCCTGCAGAAAACGCACACCGTTTTCTGCGACCCGCAAGTTGCGGTTACGGGCGAGACAGAGAAGGATCTCATCGCCGCGGGCGTTCCGTATCTCGTGGCGAGCTATCCATTTGCGGATCACGGTAAAGCGATCGCGGTCAACAAGACCAAGGGATTCGTGAAGATCGTGGCCTCCCCGCGCGACGGCACGATCCTCGGTGCCGCCGTGATCGGACCGCAAGCGTCCGAACTCATCCACGAGATCATCGTCGCGATGCACTACAACTCGACCGTCGAGGACTTCATGCGCATCCCGCACCTCCATCCGACGCTCGCCGAAATCTGGACGTATCCGGCCGAGGACATCGCGGGCCAACGCGCCGCACTCGCGCAAGAGCCGCTCGCAGCCGCGGGCTGATCGTGAAGCTCGCGATCGTTCAGACCAAACCGCGCAAGGGCGACGTCGAAGCCAATCTCCACGAACTGCATGCGGTCTTCGCGCAACTCGCGGCGGAACCCGAGCCCTACGATCTCGCGATCTTTCCCGAGGCCGCACTCACGGGCTATTTCCTCGAAGGCGCCGTGTACGAACTCGCCTTCGAAGCGACCGCACTTGCGAAGAAACTCCACGAGGCGTGGGCGGTTACGGGACACGCACCGCTCGACGTCGCGATCGGCTTTTTCGAAAACGCGGCGGGCACGTACTACAACTCGGCGATGTACGTCTCGCTTTCGAGCGAAGGCGCCGAGATCGTGCACGTGCATCGCAAACTTTTCTTGCCGACGTACGGCGTCTTCGACGAAGAGCGCTTTCTCTCGCGCGGCAAGCGGCTCGCGGCCTTCGACACGCGGCTGGGCCGCATGGCGATCCTCATCTGCGAGGACGCGTGGCACGCGATCGTGCCGACGCTCGCGGCGATCCGCGGAGCGCAAGTTCTGATCATCCCGAGCGCTTCGCCCGGCCGCGGACTCGCGGGAACCACGGGCGAACTCGAAAACGTGGGCACGTGGCGTAACTTGCTCGCGTCTTACGCCGTCGAACACGGCGTGTTCGTTTTCTATGCGGGGCTCGTCGGGTTCGAAGGCGGTAAGGGCATGAGCGGTTCGTCGATGGTGATCGATCCGTTCGGCACGACGCTTGCAACGCTGCCCGCGCTCGGAGCCCAGATCTTGCGCGCGACGATCGACCTCTCCGACGTCGAAGTCGCACGTGCGAGTTTGCCGCTGCTCGGCGACCTCGCCGCCGTCCTTCCCGATCTGCTCGCGAGCTCGGGGCTGCTGCCGTGAGTACGCTGCTGCCCGTCGTCGATGCGCTGCCCTACGAGCCGTCGCTGGACATCGATGCGACGCTCGCACAGAGCTGGCTCGAGGCGTTCCTACACGACGAACTCGTCGAGCGGCGTAAGATCGGCAAAGCCGTCATCGGGCTCTCGGGTGGCGTCGATTCCGCCGTCGTCGCCTTTCTCGCCGCGCGCGCGCTCGGGCCGCAAAACGTGCATTGCATCCGCATGCCTTACAAGAGCTCGAGCCCCGATAGTCTCGAGGACGCGCAGGCCGTGGTCGACGCGCTCGGCTGTCACGTGCGTACGATCGAGATCACGAACGCCGTCGACGGGTATCTCGGATTCGAGCCCGACGCCGACGCGCGGCGCCGCGGGAACGTCATGGCGCGCACGCGCATGCTCGTGCTCTTCGATCAGTCCGCCAAACTCGGCGCGTTGCCGATCGGCACGGGAAATAAGACCGAACGGCTGATGGGCTACTTCACGTGGCATGCGGACGACGCTCCGCCCGTCAACCCGATCGGCGATCTCTTCAAGTCGCAAGTCTGGGCGCTCGCGCGTCACATCGGCGTGCCCGAGCGGGTCGTCGCCAAAGCCCCGAGCGCCGACCTCGAAGCCAATCAAACGGACGAGACGGATTTGGGCATCACGTACCGGATGGCCGACCGCATTCTCGCGTTGATGCTCGGGGGCTTCAGCCCGGAGAAGATCGTCGCGCGCGGTCTCGCCGCAGCCGACGTCGCGCTCGTGCGAAAACGCCTCGAGAGCACGCATTGGAAGCGCCATCTTCCGACCACGGCGATGCTCTCGAACACCGCCATCAACGAATTCTACTTACGCCCGGTGGACTACTGATGCTCGCTTCCAAACCTCTCGACGTCACGGAATATCCGTTCATTTTCTATCCGGTCGGCCTCAATCTTCAGGGCCGCAAGTGCGTGGTGATCGGCGGAAGCGACGATCGCGAAGCGATCGAAAAAGTCGAAGCGCTGCGCGAAGTGCGCGCCGACGTTACGTGGCTGACCGATTGGGAGCACTACCGCGAAGAGGACGTCGCGGACGCGTTCTTCGTGATCTTCACGCCGCAGGTCGAGCCGCCGGCGATCCGCATCCGCGCGCTCGCCGATAAATACAAGTTCTTGCTGTGCGCGATCGATCAGCCCAAGCACGGGTTCGTCGCGATGCAGGCGACGGTCAAGGCGGGGCCGTGCCGGATCGCGATCTCGACCGGCGGCATCGCGCCGCGCGTGGGCGGCCGGCTCAAAGCCGCGCTGCAGAACGCGATGGACGCGACCTTCGTGCGCTTCATCGATTGCCACAACGCACAGAAGGAGCGCAACAAGATGCGCGTGACGACCTCCGAGCAGCGCCGCGCCGAGATGATCGCCAAATCCGAAGGGCTCGAAATCGACGTGAAGATCACCTATCCCAAATGGTTCCGCGACGAACTCGCCGGCATGGCGCCGCAGGTCGTCGACTGATGGCGAGCGTCGAGATCGTCACGATCGGCACCGAAATCTTACTCGGGCACATGGTCGACACCAACTCCGCCCACATCGCAAAAGAACTCGCCGATGCGGGCGTCGACGTGTTCGCCAAACACTCGGTCGGCGACAACGCGCGCCGGCTCGAAGCGATGTTGCGCGATTCGCTCGAACGCGCGGACGGCGTCGTCACGACGGGCGGACTCGGACCGACGGTCGACGATCTCACCAAAGACGCCGTGGCCGCGGCCGTCGGCACGAAGCTCGTGCTGCACGAGCCCTCGGTGCGCGCGATCGAAGCGCGTTTCGCATCGCTCGGCCGTACCGGACCGCTCTCGGAGAACAACCGCCGTCAGGCGATCCTGCCCGAAAGCTGCGTCGTCATGGAGAACCCCAACGGTACCGCGCCCGGCTTCATCGCACTGCGCGCGGATGGCAAATTCGTGGCATGTATGCCCGGCGTGCCGCGCGAGATGAAGCCCATGCTCGCCGACACGCTGATCCCGTGGCTCGTCGGGCGTTACGAGCTGCACGGCGCGATCTTTACGCGCACGCTGCACACGGTCGGCATACCCGAATCGGACGTCGATACGCGCATCGAGCCGCTCTTCCGAACGCTCGAGAATCCGAAGATCGCGGTGCTCGCACACGGCTTCAAAGTCGACATCAAGATCATGGCGAAGGCCGGCGACCGCGACGCCGCGGAGGCTCTGATCGCGCCGGTCGAAGCGGACGTGCGCGAGCGTATCGGCACGGGCATCTTCGGCACCGACAGCGATACGCTCGAAAGCGCGCTCCTGCGACGTCTGCGCGAACACGGATCGACGCTCGGCACCGCCGAGTCGATCACGGGCGGCAGTATCGCGGACGCGCTCGTCCGCGTGCCCGGCGCCTCGGACGTCTTCCGCGGTGCGATCGTGGCCTACGACAACGCGGTCAAGGTTTCGCTGCTCGACGTGCCCGAGGGCGTGCTCGCCGAACACGGCGCGGTGAGCGAAGCGACCGCGATCGCGATGGCGGAAGGTGCGCGCCGCCGGCTGGGCACTTCGATAGCGCTCGCGACGACGGGCATCGCCGGGCCCACGGGCGCGACTCCGGGCAAGCCGATCGGCCTCGTGTACGTTGCGATCGCGCGCGACGGCGCGACGACGACGGTACGCAAGCTCACGATTCCGGGCAATCGCGACGATATTCGCCAGCGGACGACCGTGCTCGCGCTCAACGTCCTCTGGCGGAGCCTCGATCACGCCCTGACCGCGTGATGCGCCGCGCCTCGCTGCCGTTGCTGTTGACCGGCTGCGTCGGCTTCGCGGCGTGCGGCGGCGGCGGTGGTGCACCGCAGGGTTCGGCACCGCGTGCGACCGCGACGCCGACGGCGGCATCGAGCACGGATGGGTCGACGTCGTTCGTCATCACGTCGGTGCCCTCGGGGCTGCACGTTTCGTATTCCGACGGGTTGCAAACGGTCGCCGGCACGACGCCGGCTACCGTGTCGCCGCCCCTCTCCAACGTTGCGAGCGCGGTTTCGTTCGAACCGGACAACGGCAACCCGGTGTATACGTACACGGGCTTTCAGCGCAACGACGGCGCGCAGCAAGTGCTCTATAACGAACGCGCCGATACGACGGGCACGCTCGCGATCGCGGCGAGCACAACCTCGGGGGCGGACATGCTGAAATCGGAACGATGGTGCTCACCCAACGAGATCGCGTCCAGTCCGCCGGCATCCGCGATCTTCGCCAGCTCGATGATCTGGC